>NZ_JAZDQN010000005.1:0-257171 GCF_036324125.1 Pseudomonas ulcerans
GTCATCTGCTTCATCAGGCGTCTCTGCGGTTGAGATCAGGCATTCTGCCAAAGCTGGAAGCCCTCTTCAGAGTTTCCTTAGGTTATCGCGGCGTTGAGTTCTTAGGATGCGTTGAGGCAATTCATGACTCCAATGTCAAGGATACCGATCCTGGATAGGCGCTATTGTGCTTCGAACAACGGATAGGATGCAGCCCCATTCTGCACTTTCGTTCCTGATTCGGGTTCTATTCTGGGGGCGTGCTTAGGACACAGCAATTGCCCTTTCGCCAGAAACCCTTGAAAATTCCCTATGCCTCTCCGAACGGCCGAGTGAGTGGGATACTTCATCTACGGAGGCCTGAGCTGACGCTCAGCCACGATCCTGCAGCTCATTATGTAGAAGACTATGACGACAGATTTAGAGGAAGAGATGCGCCACGCGCTGTTTGGCCGTGCAGGCGCAAGCACGTCGGTGGAGCCTCCCCCTGAGGTGAGGACCAATCGTAAGGTGGGTCGGTCGCGACTGAGGGTAACGCTGCGCGTGGGTAATGAGTACGAAGGTAAAATGTTCGACTTTGTCCATGACGCCGATACTTTGAGCACGCTGCTGGCCGAACAGGAGGCTACGAAAGCCGCTCGGAAGAAGTATCGTTTTGTAGAACTGGTCTCGGTTAAGCCGGTTTGAGTAGTTCGTGGCTGCTAGCAAGGTGTGATGTGAACTCTTGTGCGAGATCCGAGCTGATTTTAAGGCGCCGCCATGAAATGACCCAGGGAGAGAATTAATATGCCGAGCTACGAAGATCGGTACGCTGCAGCACATGAAAAGTTCTTCGCGGAACACCCTGAGGCACAAGTCGAGGTTGAGTCAGCAGACGTCCGTGAGGTTGAGGCGCTCGGGGTAACAATGGAACAATACTGCCAGCAGAAGCGGTATGAGGTCTTTTCCAAAGCGGCCAGGAGGCGTGGCCTCGATCTGGATGAGTTTGTGATCTGGCTTGTTGCTGATTCTCCTCAGCAAGCTCATGAGTGGCGCTTGAGGACCCATCGTAGGATGGCCGACGCGCTTGGCATCGAGTGGAATGAGTATAAGGAAATGAACCGGATCTTTGAATGAAGACGACGGGTTCAACGGACGCCCCAATGTTCACTTTCAAAAGTAAAGCCCGGATATCTCGTCCTTTGCTGCCTCAAGCACCATCAATGGCTCGTCCCTCAAGACATCCTTTGGCAAGCGTCCGCCCAGATAGGAATTTGACGAACCAAACCAGAAGGCCATTCCCCAGCCATCCTTCTTTGCGGCGAGAATAGCTATGACCTCAGCCATACCCGACTGCGGGCTGTAGCCGGCTGAAGGATCAAGCCCGTAAGCGGGAAAATAGTCGTTATCCTCATGCCGAAGGACGAAGATCTTCCGCGCACGTAGCCATTCGCCAGGCAGGGGGTGAGGGCCGGCCGGATTCAGCCCGGCGAGCTTTGTGACTTCTTGAGCGGTTAGCCAATCCCCACTCTGCAGGATGCGTGTTTTCCCCTTGGCCAGCATTGCTGCTTCACGACGCTGCGTGGGGCGCGGAGGTTTCTGGGAGGTCATTATTAATGCCTAGCCGACGAGAGCTGAATCCTGAATTCAAAGTATAGCCAGCTTGGTCAATGTAGATTCGGGTCTGAGGGAGTCATCCGAGATATTGCCACTTCGCTTAGGCGGCAGTCTCCCAAGAAGTACCTTCTCCACCTCACGGCGGAAAAATCCGTAGATCGAAGGTTCGAGACTTCTTCGTACTGGCAGATGCTGTCAGTGCGCGAGGTGAGTGGGTACGAGCATGTGATTTATGAGCGCGGGCAGCACGTTTAGCTGAGTCCAGAACGTAAAAGGGACCGCCTAGCAAGCTAGGACGGCCCTCCCGTCACGACAACAATCCGCAGATGTCGTCCCAGTGATCCCGCATGAATTCCCAAGCTGACTTGAGCAAGCTCAAGATTCGCAGGGTGTCCCATACGCGCTTTCCAATATCAAGCAATCGCTTCATAACGGTTGGCCCTTTTGTGGGGGGCCAGTCTTCCAGCGTCTAACCGGCGCATCGACGCCTTCGGATGCACATGACTGCATTCAGTGAAGTGGCCAGATGGTGGACCCTCCGAATACAGCTCGCCGGCACGGTTTCTCAGGCCGTGTCAGAGGGATGGGTACAGCCTTTAAGTCTCTAAGGCCCCGCTCCCCTGAACGAATCATGCGCAAGCAGCGGGTGCATCATACCGGCGTTGCAGAGCGCCCGCCAATGCCTGGTGTGAAAATAGTGGCCCTTTCAACTGTTGACGCTGGCGTCCTCCCGGCTTTATCATCAGCCCCACATGACTGCATTCAGTGACACTAGATGTCCGAGGTTCTCAGCCACGGCCATTGAAAGAGACCGCCCTCTCAAGGCGGTTTTTTTTCGCCCATAGGGTACGGATGCAGAAAAATGATCAAACCGCCCCGCGAGGCGGTTTTTTTGTCCCTGAAGAAAGAAAAAGGAGGAGATTTACAAAAAAAACCGAAAGTCAAGAAAAAGTGTTTACTTTTCTCGATGGCTGCTATAGAATGTATAGCACTGGGGGGATAAACGCATTTCTACTCCCTAGATGGGGAGCCTGTCCAAGGCTCGACCTGCCCTGTGTAAAGGGCTCAGACGTTAGTTACACCTGGAGTTCGCAAATGCAACAAGCAGTCGCAGAACCGAAAATCCTGTTGCGGTTACGCCCGCAGGACACACCTTCGGGAATCAGCGCGGCCACTCTGGACGCACTGGTATCGCAGACAGGCTTAAACAAAACCGAAGTCATCCATTACGCGCTTCGCCGGCTGGCCAATCAGTGCCTGCCCAAGTACGAACTGGACGACGGACCATTAACAGACGCTCAAATGGCAGCTATCCGGGCAGAGTGCCCGCCAACGCCAGAGGAGCGCATAACGCGGAGATTGTTCTAAAAGATGACCATTGCCCAACAAAACCAACAACAAGCGACACCGTTCCACCCACTCCCTTCGCCGGGCGACATCGTGTGGTGCCACTACCCCGAATCCGTCCAAGCTGCGGACGATTCCCCATGCAAGGCTCGACCAGCACTCGTTTCCGCTGTGTCGGACCATGATCACTGTATCGAAGTCTGCTACGGGACCAGCCAGAAAACTGGCGCGAGCCAAATTTACCCGAGCGAGTTCGTGCTTGACCCCGCAGCTGATGGCTTTGATCTCAGCGGCTTGGCTACTCGAACCAAGTTCGACACCGGACAGCGCTGGTACCTTCCTTTCAACTCCCGTTGGTTCTCAAAGAGCCCCGGTGTTGATATCGAGATTCCGCTGCCTAAACTCGGCGTGTTACACCCCAGCTTTCTCCCCGAACTACGAGCGGCAGTTGCCAGTGGCCGCCTTTCCGGGACCTCCGTGGTATCGATGCCCAAGACAGCATAGCGAGAAGATTAAGGCGATCCAGGCCGTGCATCTCACGGCTGTGAAGCCCGATATCTAGTGCCCGCTGACGTGGAATGAAGAAGAACCGGCTTAAGCCGGTTTTTCTTTACTTGGTCGCTGCTATTCAGCGGAGCTGTGGTTTTTCTGCGAACCGCCATGAAAGATATTTGAAGTGTAAATTGCTCGACCCGATTCCTGGCTTACGAATTTTGTGAGGGTCTAGTATCGGCACCTTTAGCTGGGGGGCAAGGAGGCCGAGTAAACAGCAATAGGGTTGGACTTTGCCCTGCACGTGGCTCAGCGCTTGCTGCCGTGGTGGAGTAAGCGCTGGCTCGATGGAAACGCACTGCCGGCCCAGATAGCTAGTTCCGGGGCTCAGTGCCGGGCGTGATTAGACCGTAATGGCTGCTCTATTCACGATCTCGGTAGTCACCGCGTTGTACAGGTCTACTTCAGTTTGCTGTGTTTTGATCGAGACGACCAGGCTGTATCGAACCTTGTCGTGGAATCGCTTCTTCGATACCAAGGTTTTCCACCATCCCGGGGCGGGGTAGACACCAAGCATGCCCAGGCCTGCTAGGTCTGAGGCTGGGCCTCGCCACACATCCGAATGAAGAGAGCCGCGGTGGCGCGCATTCACGCCAATCAACCACCGGTCGTCCGAAGAGCTGGAGACAAACGGAAGTCCCTCTTCTTCGTCGCGAGCCCGCTTGTTAATGCGGTGGCGGAAATCAATCACGTCTTCGTTGGGGCGGCTTACCTGGAAGCGAAGCCCGTGTGATTCGTAGCGATAGCGACCCTTTAGACCACGCTCAGCTACCCCGGGGTTGGGCTCGATGAAGTACGACAGGGTGACACGCATTTCAACTTCGACCTCGCCCAGGTCGATCAAGGCCTCCTTCGGCCATGGCAATTGGTGAAGATGCATGTCGAAGGCAGTGGGTGGCTTGGATTGCACTCGTGTATAGGGCTTCAGTTCATCTTCGACGATGAGGGTCAGTGTGTTGGAGGCACTCCAAAGCGCTCGCCCAATGTCGGGCACACCGAACCCGCAGGTACGCACGAGATTTTCATACGCTCCTTTAGCGTTTCCTCTGAGGAAGTCCACCTTCATGCGCTCAGTCCACTCGGCGGAGTGGACAATCAGCGCACGGACGGTCTCGGGCCATAGCTCCGGATAAGCCGCCGATATCTGTGCAGCCATTCGCGCGGCGAGCGCTGAAGCTGCGCTGGTCGCCCAAGTGGTGGAGAAAAGGCGTTCTTGAGGCCGATGAGAGGTGGTGAGCAGTGACAACGATGTGTGGCTAAACGCGCCAATCTCGTCCCGAATGAGATTCCCCCCTTCAAACACAACATCAGGCTTCAATGGCCATGGAGTGTTGAGCCAGAGTCTCGACGTCGTGCTGTATGGGCTCAAGCTGCCGTGGGCTGCCAATGCACTTGAGTTTGGGTACGGTGGAACAATCCTGTCCTTGAGCGTGTAGGCGCCGACACAGAGCGCATTCCAAGACTGACCAGGATCGTGGATACCGTCGGTGATGTTGCTATTGGGGTATTCCACCCAGCCAGATTCTTTGGCGTTGCCGGCGGACACAATCATCAACCGAGGATTTGCGCGTTGGCCCAGAGAGTCAGAGGTAAGCATGTCCACCGCGGATGACCACGCTGAAGGCCGTCCCCTATCTCGGTCATCGATGCTGGTGACCGCCATGCTGAAAATGCGTTGTTTGAAGGGGGTGGATATTTCGGGATACGCCACCGCTCGCAATGTCAGCGCACCATAAGGCTCGCTGGAGTCACTCCGATCCGCTTGAAGCAGCTTCACAGATTCAAGACGATGGGAAATTGTGACTGGGCTGTTGCCGTCGAGGGGTTCTATCAGATCGCCATACAGCGCGACGCCGGCGAGCCCTGTGCCATGCCCCTGACGATCATCGACGCCCCATTCGGCATTGACTGTGTGCAGATCGTCGAGATCAATGTGGGCTGATAGCAATGGATGACCGGGGTTCACGCCGGTATCGAGCAGGCAAATTCGAAGATTGTCATCTGCGGCCGGCGTGGTCCTGCCGGTGAGATGAGTGACCCAGGCCTGTTGCTCAATGGGCGGTAGAGCGTCGAAAAACTCGGCTGTTTCTTTCGCCCTTCGGATCTCTGCCACCTCGTTTAGCAAGTGAATCGATTCGACTATTGCCGCGCGTGATGCAAAAACGTTGATGACCGTGCGCTCGGGGAACGTGAGTACGTGCTCTGACGTCCTGATGCGAAGCACCGCAGCGATTGTCCTGAATCGTTGTTCAACTGCTGCCTGATTATCGCGCGCCGGAAGCCAGAACTCCCACCAGACAACCTGCTGGTCATCCTCGGGCAGCATGTGGGTAGCATCTGTCCACAACGCTTCGAAGGTGGCTGAGCGGATTTCGGCAATAGGATTAAGCAACGGGGTGTTGAGAGGAATGTCTTTCTTCGAGCTTTCGGTGAGGTATTTCGTCACCAGCTTTTCGAACGCAACCAGCTTTCCATCGGGGACGAAGACTGTCGCGAAGTGAGTGTCGGTTGCTTTATCAAATCGGACGTTTAACAGCTCTATCCGTTGTTGTCCGCGGGCCAGCCCTTCAAAGACGAGGGGGAAGGAAGGTTCGCTTACGAATTCAATTTGAAGCCCGAGGCCTTTCTCTTGACCATTTGCCCGTTGGAGGTTCACAGCCTCGTCGAGTTGCACTTGCACACGCTGCAACTGCCGTCTCAGCAAATCCCCGTGAGTCCTGCGGTCCCGCTCCGGGTACCAGGGATTCCGCTTGGCGCTGATCGTCGACTGGAACCTTTCGGCTTTCCCTGTCTGCTTGAAGTGGAAGTGTCGTCGCTGTCCTGCGTTTGGTTCCGTCATCGAAAAGCTCTACCGACTTATATCCGTTGTCGTTGGTGGAAGGCCTTGCGCTCCCCAAGGTGCCTTTCCACGTCCCTAGCATCTACCTGGGCACGGTCATCTATGATCGCATCCTTGATAGCGTCATCCGCTGCCCGCGTCAGTTCCGCATAGCTGAGGCCTGCTGCAGCCTCGGCTAATGCATCCCACTTACTGAGCTTCTTCGAAAAGTTTGCCAAGCGACTTTTGAGTACGGCCTGGATCTGTTCGCTGTTGGGCAACCCATATTCGATAACATCATCGAAGCGGCGGAACAAGGCGTAGTCGAGAATTTCAGGGTGATTCGTGGCCGCGATAATCAGGCTGTTCGATTGATCTTGCTCAATCATTTGCAGGAAGCTATTGAGCACCCGGCGAATTTCACCGACGTCATTTGCCAAGCCACGTTGAGAGCCGATGGCATCGAACTCGTCGAAGAAGTAGATGCCTCGAGTATCACGAATGGCGTCGAATACTTGGCGCAGTTTGGCTGCAGTCTCGCCCATGAACTTGGTGATCAGGCTGTCCAGGCGGACGACGTACAAAGGGATCTTGAGCTCGCCGGCGAGTGCCGACGCGGTCATTGTCTTGCCGGTACCTGGTGGCCCCACGAGCAGCAGTTTCCTGCGCGGGGACAGTCCGTGGGCACGAATCTTCTCGAAGTTGCGTTGCTCGCTGATAATCCGAGCCAGGCGGCCGTGTGTGCCTTCGTCGAGCACCATTTCCGAGAAGCGAGTGCTCGGCATGGCCACCGACAAAAGGTTGCTCAACTCGCCGCGCGGCTGACCAATAGGCACGGGTTGACTGGGCGGCAGCTGATTTCGCTTGCTGACCGCCGCGTCGATGAGCGTGCGCAGGTCTTGGGCGAGTTTGCCATGACCTTGTTTGGCTTCGTGTGCGGCCATCTGCAAGGCGACGGAGAGGAAATGGCTATCGTCCCCTTTGATGTGGGAACGTAAAAGTGCCTTCAAGTGCTCGCCGCTAGCCATGGTTTTCCTGCCTTTTCGATATCTATAGTGTAAACGTTCTGACCCAATGCTTTCCGTGCTTACGCCCTCAATGAGGCCGTTGGTCACTGGCCGTCCTGTGCTGCTGACGCTCGGCCTATGGCGATTGCCATCCAGGAAGGAAGGCGACCGCGGATCGATGACAGTGCTTCCCACTCCGCCCCAGACATCTTTGAACGAATCTGGCGAGCAGTCTTTTCGGCGTGTTTTGGCCCTAGCCACGCCAGCGCGCGAAGCGCATTCCCGGCCCTGGAACTGCCCAACGCCAGCATCCATTGGGGGGCATGCCGGACCAGAGCCACTTGGTTCCCGACCTTCAGGTGCTGCGTGCGGCCAGAGGTCAAAAAATCCTCATTGCCCAGCTGGGTGGGGGTTAGGCCGAGAAGTGCCGCTGCTTGTGCACCAGCCAATACAATAGCCGCCTTACCTTTTTCCGCCATGGACTTCACCACCTTTTCCAGGGCTGGCACGGCTCCTTTGGCCCCTGAAGCCGCGCGCACGTAAATGCCTCGCGCTACTCGGCAGAGCATTCCTCCCCTCGTCAGTCTAGAAAACGCCTGATCAATGGCGGCCCGACTGCCCAAGTGCAAAAACTCCTTGGGAGACAGAATGGTGCCCGCCGGTAAAGCGTGGGAGCGTTCCAGAATGATCGACGGTAAGGACATCGGAAGTTCCAAGATGGGTTATGTCAGATATTACATACCTTATCTGACATTCCAAGCAAAAGGTTTATGTTGAGCTCTCAGCATTTTGCCGAGCTGAAGAACACCGCGCGCGTGCCGGATCGCAATACGATCTAGAGTTTCCGTGAGCTCGTGCGGGCCAAGGTCGAGGATCTGATTTTTGATGAAGTGCAACGCCAACTGCTGCTAAACGGCTTCAACGCTCGCGAAAGGCAGACCATCGATGCCAGTTCGTCCGTGCTCTCAGCCAGCACAACACGGCTGAAGAACAGAATGTCGTGAAGCAGCGAGCAGCGCCCGTCGAGTGGAAACCTGCCAGGCGCCGGCAAACGGATGTCGAGGCGTGCTGGACGAAGAAGCACGGCAAATCGCACTTCGGTTACAAGCTGTTGGCCAGCGTGGATAGCCGGCACAAACTGATCCGCAGCGTGTGGGTGAGCGACGCCAGCGATGCAGACACACTTCATTTGGTAGATGTGCTGGATAGGCGTAATAGCCGCTGGGATTTCTGGGCCGACCGTGGCTACTACGACAGGCCACGCGAACGCTGGCTCAGGCTCAAAGGATGGCGCCCTCATATTCAGCGCCAAGGGCAGGCTTGTTGGCGAGCGGGAAAAGCACGCAATAAGTGTACTGCCAGCCCACGCGCTCGAGTTGAGCACATATTTGCCAGTCTGGTGCAGATGGGTGGCAAAACGATCCGCAGCATCGGGTTGGCACGGGTGCAGTTTGGTTTGACGATCAAATCAGCTGTGCAGCCGAGTTTGATGGAGGTGGCGTGAGGATAACAACAGCCCGGCTTCTTCGGCCTGCATTGCTCCAGTCACGAGAAATGTCAGTCCCCCAATGGGCGGCAGCTAGCTGCATATATCTCACGCCCAACTCAAAAAACGAGTTTTTAGAGGCGCCCTTTTGACGCTAAATTGCAGATCCGCGTGAGCTGCAAACCAACTCCACCCTGACTTATGGAAGTGAAGTCATTGATGAATGATCCTATCCAATTTACCGCCAACTACAAGCATTACCAGATGACGGCATTGCGGTTTACGTTTGAGTTGGATCGGCTTACTGATCAGGTAGATCTGATTAAGGAGCAGGCTGAGAAGACGAGCGAAAACGTCCAGAACCTCCAGGAGATTGCCGGTCGCATCGAAGATGAGGTTGAGCGGGCATGTGCCGCCTGGGGAAACGGTTCCGCAGTGGTAAAGGAAACTGCGAAAGCTGCCCAGATAGCAGCGACGTCAGGTGTCGAGCAGGCCGCCAATGCTCTGATTTCGCGAATCGACGCGGCTACGGCGCAAGCTCAAGATGCCGTTACAGCGCTGCGGAAAGCGCAGCGCAGTGTGCGCTGGCGGCTTACGGTATTGGCTTTGGCATTTTTGGCCGGATCCGCATCGACTTACGCTGTCGCGCGTTTTGGATTCGATATCGGCGTTGAATCCGAAGCGCGCAAGACTGAAAGTGCCCAGAGCCAATATTTGAGCAGATTCTGGAGCCGAGCCACTGTGAGAGAAAAGCAGGATTTCCAAAAAGTCATGGCGCGTAAGCCTCAGTAGCGGCCTACTTACCCATGGTTCTGGGTTTTATGGAGCGGTCAGGCTTCTGGGAGTCGAGGGCCTGACTTGGAGACTCCAAGAGGTTGATGAGATGCTGGAGGCCTTTGAAACGGTACGATTTGAATTTTTGTACGGACTCGATGTAGATGCAGACGAGTCCTTCAAGAGTGCCTTCATCTTGCTTGCTGTCGCTTGGGAGCTTGGCCAGATCTTTCACGTATTGTCTGAACCTCTGCAGTCCGCTACCGAACTGCTGGCTTTCAAAGAAATGTTCGACGAAGGACTCTGGAGGATATTCCTCCGCCTTCGTCAGTTCAGGTTTGGTCTCCATGTAAGGAGCTACGCAGGGGGCATACTGTCCTAGCATCTCGTTTTCTTCGCGCACCGGCGCGCTCATGCCAGGCAGACAGACGAATTCATCGGTTCCCCAGCACATATAATGCAGATCCAGGCTACGACGCAGTACGTCCTTGCGCTTAGCCAGCAATTTAAATAATTCGACGCGTAGTTCCTTCTGGTTTTCGGAACTGAAATTGCCCTTGGTGGCTTTGAATTCAATTAGACAAAAGCGGGCGTTGGTGGCCAGCAGGTAGTCGGCGAACACAGTGTCCTGGCTCCCCAAGGGGCTTCCCGCGTAGGAGGTTACGTTTCGCTTGAGCGCGAGATCGTTCAGCTTGATCGAGAACCGCTTGATGACGTCCGGTTCGATGTCCCGAAACTTATCATCGGATTGAGGTGGCGTGGTATTCGGAGTTGTCACTGCGTTCTGGCTCACTGGCTGTTGTTGGCGGATGGCTTAGCAGTCATGCAAGCGCTACTGAGGGCTAGATGCCAGGGGTTTAGGCTTCCTTTTGACCGTTCTCAATCGTCGGAGGCCGCGGGTTCACGGATGCAGGTCCTTGGGCATCAACTCGAGAGGGAGGCCTTAGTCGCAGACATGACGCAGGTGCCTGCTAATTGCAGCTGCGCCAAGCGAAGTAGAGTGGCTGCAGCGCAAAACGTATCGGCGGTAACCGGACCGAGCTAAACGCCGGCGTTTTCGACCGAGTCTTCGCGCCGGCGAAGCAACGAGTCCAGAAATTCTAGCTCTTCATCGGTGATCCTAGCGAGAAGGCCTTTGAGGTGACTAGCGTGGGTATCGATGCCTCGGTAGATCCGTTCAATCTCTACAATTGTCAGCATGACAGTGGTTCGACGGGCGTCTACGGGAGCGATTATCCGCTGAGCTAAACCGGCTTTCATATGCTGAATCTGATTGGCCATCGTTCCCGTGGGGAGCATCATGGCGGAACTCAGTTCGCTGGCGGTCAAAGCAAAGGGAGGGCCCGACCGGTGCAACGCCGACAGGACATCGAAACCGGGAATGTTCGTTCGGTCTCAGCTAGGCTGCGGTCCGAATAGTCGTTATCGTTACGTGCGTCCAATTGACGGGATCGTTGGGTTCGAGCGGTGGGGGCAGGTTGTCAGAATGATTAAGCCTGGGGCTCTCTAATGGGCGCGTAGCCAAGCTATCAGGGGCGGAACCGATTGCTCAAAAATGCGATCCGTCGTGAGCAGGCCGCTACAGATAAAAAAACCGCCCAGAGGGCGGTTTTTCTTTACGCTTACCGAGTGCTGTCCGGAGTCCGATTGCGCGGAACCCAGCTAGACCCTGGGGTAGTGGTTGGGGGCAAACGAGTGTTATCTGGCACAGTAGTGTAGTTATCCCGCTTACCACCACGCGGGCCTACTTCCTGATAGATGCCACCGTCGCGGCCCGTGTTTTCCCCTGGTTTTTTTCCATTAGCCATTTTGCATTTCTCCACATTAAAAGGCATGGAGACAAGGCAATAGGCAGACGATCGGAAGATACACAATAATAATTGCGTTCAGCACCGGATCGGACGTAGAATCCTGTCGCCTTGGCTCCAAGCCAAGCTCGCTGAAAAGGGAGAGCGGTCGAAAACTTGCCCTTTACAGCATCTGAGTCCCGCACCATTGCGGGACTTTCCTTTTAGGCCCATGGCCAATTCTTTGACGTCACACTCCCTGTACTAGGGTGGTGCCGTTTCGTTGTCGCTATATTAGTGACTCTCGATTCTGAAAAGCAAGCCCTGTTTTTACTAAAGTTATCCACAGGTTGCCTGTGAATTCTGGGTGTAAGTCTGTGGATTAGTTGGTCTCGTTAGTGCGCTTCGTGGCGTGTGATCAAGTGTTTGGGCGACAGTCATGCAATCTTGGCCTTGCCTGATCAAAAAACAACCAGCATCGTCCACAAAAAGACGTCCCTTTTACAGCTGTAAATTGGAAGCCTAATATTTCTATATAAATCATACAGTTAAGATGGTTTCCTAGACTTCGTCTGCCGTGCCGTCGGATTTTGTGCACAGGTTTATCCACCTGGTTATACCGGTCTGCTTGGAAATTGCGGTCGCCCAAAGAGTGCATACGCGTTCCGCTTTGTTCGGTGCGAAATCTCCTGTACCACCGGTTAAAAAATCTTTGGTGTAAAGGTTCACCTAAGCGCCCTGCAGTCTCGAAGATTCCTGGTGTGGGCTAATCCAGAAATGGGGCGCGCTGCCACAGCAGTATCTGTCATGAGTCACTCGGTCTGTAGCGTTGCGGATAGCGCTATTCATGCTTAGGTCTCCTGGGCGTTCTCTGAAAGCACGCGGGTGGGTGAGGAGCAGGTGTCTCTACACTGAGGTCAGTGGAAATGCTGGTACCTCGGTGCTCGGTTCCTCGAATCACGCTGGTGCCCTCGCGGAGAAAGGCCAAGACCTCGGCAGGCTGTTGGAAGATATCCCTAGCCTAGGGAAGCTCCGAATAAGTTGCCTATCGTCCGGAAGAGGGCCGCTTGGGGGCAGAATAGCCCGATTTCAGCATCTGGTTATCTACCCTCACGGCTGCACCTCTCCCGCACCAGGCAATAATTCCTGCGTGCCATCGACAGGCTCGACAGGGAAAACAGCTTGGTGAATTGCGCCCTGTTCTTGACCGGGTCGCGGAAGCGGCTCCTATCCGGATGCAAGAATTTCCTTAGTGATTTTGAAAAAATCATCATAATCTGCAAAGCTGCAGAAGCCGGCCTGTTTGCCCCGAGTCGATATGGAGTTGAGCAGGGGCGTTCCTGAGGGTATATCATTCAGAATGCCCTCAATGAAAGCGCTGACAAGCCTGATTTGGTTCCCGTAAACCTCATGGGTATCATGCTCCGGTGGCTTTTTCCTCGGCTCTTTCAAGAAGTTTTTTAGGATAGAAATTCCTTCGGTTTGTTTGTCTGAAAAAAGCTTAAGCATGCCTTTGAAGTAGTTGGCGCTTGATGCGTGGGATGCATCTATGAGTTCTTCCAGCATGCTTTCAATCAAGATTTTTTCTTGAATTTTGAACATGTTTGTCAGAGTGCTGATCTGAAAGATAGACATATAAGCCATATCGCTTCCACCATCAGCTGATATTATCAAGCATCGCAAGGATTCTATGTAGTTCCCTTTAGCGGCAAGGTGTATAGCCATTTCATGGCATGCGCCGAGCTGCCCTCTATTGTGAGCCATTGATAGCCAACGTAGGCAAGCATCATCCTGCTGATCTCTGAGGGCAGTGCCTATCCAGTACATAGCCCCAATATGCCCATTGAGTGCGGCATTCTGAACTTCCACCTGCTCTTTTATTGTGAGTCGATGCGGCGCAAGAAGAAGGCGGTTGCAGGCGTTATTAATGTTATCTTTAATCAGTCCTATGAGGTGATCCCAGTCATGCCCAAAGTCGCGTCGCGAGCGCTCATTAAGATGCTGTTTCGCTGACGAGCAAGATCTGTTTGTCTGAGACTTGTACTCTGACTTTTTTTCAGCTTTATAAGCTCCTGCTGTCTTGCCGTCTGGAAGAAGAATATCATCTGTAGATATTTCCTGGATTGCGATCGAGGTTTTGCTATTCAGATGCTGAAGCCAACTTCCCATAGTGAGATCGTAAGCTGAACCGTTATGCGAGACAACTGCGGTTTTCTTAGTCATGACTGTTCTCGCTTAATTATGTGCGCGATCAAAATATGCTTGTGCCGCGAAGATGGCTTGCTCCCGAGACATGCTTGGGTGGCGTTCCATATAGTCTAGTGCAATATTGAGGATCAAGCGCTCAGCGCCCAGCGGGCCAGACACCAGCATCTTCTGCTCGTGATCAATGCGCGCAAGTGCACGCCCCTTCAGCCTGCGTAATTGAGGGGTAGAGAGAGGGGAAGGAATTATATCTGACATGATGCTGCCTCCAGAGTAAGAGGCAGATTCGATGACGCACAGATCCGCCTCTCACTAGTTAAGATTAGTGAGCAAGAGAATCCGTTATTTGCTGGTGCTAGCCACGAATTAAGCCGCTACAGACGCTATCTAAAAAACGGGGGGATGTCAACAAAAATAGGATGATGTAGTTGGCGGGCCAGTCCTGAGGGCGAGCGCAGCGTATTTCATCGGCGACGACTGGTTTTGCCCTGTCTAGCACCCTCCCGGTGTGGATCGACCGTTCAGCAAGGCAGAGCAATGTTGGACGAAACATGCTTGCTTCGGCTCTCGGGGGAGCGATCTGGGCAAAAGGTTAGAACTGATGCTGCCAAAGGTGCTCTGGGCGGAAGTATCGGTGAATGAGGAAGGCGTGCCTACTCGTCTATGTTGAGAGATTCCAGGTCAACAGGACCTCTGCTATGAGTCGAAAGCAGCAGTTCGCAACCGACGGCTATCGGCCAGAAGGGGCTGAATCCTTTCCTCCGGATGGGGCGAAATCCGAAGCGAGCGCCAATCAAATCGACCTTGGAGTACCCAATGAAGGCTGCTAACTGGCCGTTATGGAATGTGGGTGGAAAAAAGAGTCGATTCAGATGTCGATTAATCAGTTGCATCTATTTCGCATTAGTTGCATTTATTGCGCAATGTGACAGCCACCGCCTACCAATGCCGGCCCGGATGCCGAATGATGAGGATGGCGAAACGGCCGCTGTGGCCAGCAATCCAGCGGTTTGGAATCCGCAACCGACTGGATCGCCGCCACCTCCAGGGCCTCGCGTTCGTCCAGTGGCGGCAGCAGGCCGGGCAGGCGGCTGGCGAGCAAGGTCTTGCCGGTTCCGGGCGGGCCGCTGAACAGCAGGTTATGCGCACCGGCCGCCGCCACCAGCAACGCACGCTTGGCGGCGATCTGGCCTTGCACCTCGCTCAAGTCCGGATAGGGCCGCGGGTTCAGCAGCAGTCCATTGGCCTTGTAGGGCTCCAGTGGCTGAACTCCGCTGAAATGCCCCACCAGCTCCAGCAGACTCCCCGCTGCATACACCACCAACCCGGACGCCATGCAGGCTTCCTCGGCATTCTCCTTCGGCACCACCAGCGCCCGTCCGGCATCGCGGGCGGCGAGGGCGGCGGGCAGCACGCCCTGGACCGGCCGCACGGCGCCCGACAGCGCCAGCTCACCCAGGCACTCCACGCTGTCCAGCGCCGCCAGCGGAAACTCGCCATTGGCCGCCAGCAGGCCCAGGGCAATGGCCAGGTCGAAGCGTCCGCCGTCCTTGGGCAGGTCCGCCGGGGCGAGGTTCAGGGTGATCCTGCGCTGGGGGAATTCCAGCTTCGAATTGACGATCGCGCTGCGCACCCGGTCCTTGCTTTCCTTGACCGTGGCTTCCGGCAGCCCGACCAGGGTCAGGGTCGGCAGGCCATTGGCCAGGTGGGCTTCGATGATGACGGGCGGCGCCAGCACACCCACCTGGGCGCGGCTGTGGACGAGGGCGAGGGACATGAACACTCCATGATCGATGCGGAGCCGCGTCGTGCGGCCTTGCAAGGATAGTGGCGGACTCGCGGGCACCCGCCCGGACTGTGCTTCCGGGTGTTACACAGGCGCTTTCGGCTTGGCCGGGACCAAGCAATGGCATTTTGATTTTGCTTGCGCTGATCTATAGTCGGGCGGCTTTTTCAGCTGCCTTGGCCATACCGCGCTGTGGTGTCGGGCAAGGGTCAATGGTTTTCCTGGATAAGGAAGTCAGTCCATGCCGGTCGCCACCTGCTCCGAGTGCAACCACTACGTCAATGTCCCCAACGTGGGCAACGCACAAGCGTTCGAATGTCCGTTCTGCCTGCCCGACAAGGTGAGCAAGAAGAAAGCCGTGATGGTCCTGTACAAGTGCACTTCGTGCATGGGGGTCTCGCTGTTCGCTGCCAAGCGTCCGCCGCGCGCCTGCCCGCGCTGCCACACCTTGGTCAGGACCCTTATCAATCCACAGGTGCCGTCGGCGGTCGCGCCTTTCGTGGAGCGGGACTGGCTGTATCACGTGACCAGCCCGACCGTCGCCCGGCTGGTGAAGGCTGGCGGATTGCGTTCGGCCCTGGCCCGGACCGGCGTGCGCCAGCCCGATCCGGAGGGATCGTTCGCCAAGGACCGGGTCAAGCGCGTGTCCACCGAGATCGACTCCCGGCTTCGGCAGTACATCGCCAACTGTCGAGCGAACCGGGACACCGACTGGTTCATCCAGCAGGCCACGGCCTACACGCCGATCCCGTTGGCATTCACGGGTGACAACAACGACTACGTCACCCTGAAGGCGCAGGACGAAAGCCGCTTCATGGCGTTCGGCAGGCAGACGATCGGCAATGGTTTCAAGGGCGACATCGGCACGGTCAAGATCGCCAGGGACGCGACCACCCGGAACTACATGAATACCCTGAAAGCGCTGCCGGCGCATTTCCTGACGCGGCTGGCCAACGACTACGCCAATCTGAACTTCGATATCGAAGGTGCGATCACGGCCAGCCACGTGTACTTCCTCAACACGTCCGACGTGATGATGACCAAGGACGGTTTCAAGGACTACATCAAATTCCGCAAGCCCGAAGACACCGCGGTCCTGCGTATCCGGCGCCGGGATGTGTTCGGGCTCATGCCCGACGAGGCTGACCAGCGTGCTGTCAGGACCGCGCTCAGCGTCAGTGCGTTCGCCGGGTTCGAGATCATGACGAAGGGCACCCGCGAAGATTTCCTGCGGGACGATTTCCGTGCCGACAGCGACAACTGGACTCCGTTCAAGAGCTGGGTCTGATCACGCGGGTTGCACCTCGACCGTCAGGTGGCGCACCTCATGCACGGGCAGCAGGCGCTGCCGGATGCTCGCCAGGTCCGACCCGACCACGCTGACGATCGCCGCATGCGCCTCGGGGCCGACCCGCCACACATGCAGGTCGGTGATCCGCGCATCGCCCGGTTGCTCCACCAGCGTGCGGATTTCCTCGGCGACATGGGCGTCGGTCTGGTCCAGCAGCACGCCTGCGGTGACCTTCATCAGGCTCCATGACCAGCGTGCGATGACCAGCGCGCCGACGATGCCCATCAGCGGGTCGAGCCACACCCAGCCCAGGTAGCGCCCCGCCAGCAGCGCGGCGATGGCGAGCACCGAGGTCAGGGCATCGGCGATCACGTGCAGGTAGGCAGAGCGCAGGTTGTTGTCGTGACCGCCGTGGTGAGGGTGGTCGTGCCCATGGTCGTGATCGTGATGGTGGTGATCATGGCCGTGCCCGTGGCCGAGCAGAAGGGCACTGACGATATTGACCGCCAGACCGATCACCGCGATGAAGATCGCCATGTCGAACTGCACCTCGCCCGGCTGGAACAGGCGGATGGTCGATTCGATACCCACGCTCAGGGCAACGATGCCCAGGATCAGCGCCGAGGCGAACCCGCCCAGGTCACCTACCTTGCCGGTGCCGAAGCTGTACCGCGAACTTCCCGCATGGCGCCGGGCATAGGCGTAGGCCGCCGCAGCGATGCCAAGCGCCCCGGCATGGGTGGCCATATGGAACCCGTCGGCCAGCAGGGCCATGGACCCGGTGATATACCCGGCGGCGATCTCGGCCACCATCATCGCCAGGGTAAGTATCACCACCCACAAGGTGCGACGGGCGTTCTGGTCATGGGCGGAGCCCAGGAACTGGTGTTCGTGCGCGTGCTCGTTCATGGCGGTGCTCACCTGGAATAGCGGCGAATGGCTTCGAGGAGTTCTTCCACGCCTTTGCTGCGCTCTTCGTCGCTCAGTTCGGGATTGGCAACGTGCTCGCGGGCATGGTCCTCGATGATCTCTTCCAGCAGACCGTTCATGGCGCCGCGAGTGGCTGCGACCAGGTGCAGGGTGGTGCCGCAGTCGGCCCCTTCTTCCAGGGCCTTTTCCACCGCTTGCAACTGGCCGGCAATACGTTTCACGCGCTTGAGCAGTGCGTCCTTCTTCACGTGGGTGTGCGACATGGGTATACCCCCCCTACCTATGCAATGGTGCGGAGCATGACATACCCCCTCCCCCTATACAAGCGGCAGGCGTGCGAAGGCTGGGGACGTGCAGGTCGTGATCGGGAAGGGACGGTGGCCAGCACCGCAAGGCGCTGGCCGGGAGGGCGGCGATTATTCGCTGGCGATGGGATTCAGGCGGGTTTCGAGCTCTTCGACCTTGGCTTCCAGCGCTTCGAGGCGCGCGCGGGTGCGGGCAAGCACGACCATCTGGCTGTCGAATTCCTCGCGGCTGACCAGGTCCAGCTTGCTGAAACCGCTTTGCAGCAGGGCCTTGAACTGGCTTTCGAGTTCGCTGCGCGGTTGCGCGGTGTCGTTGCTGAACAGGCGCGAGGCCTGGTCGCTCAGGGCATCGAGAAAGGCTTTCGGCGCGAGCATGGTCGGCGCTCCTGTTTCGAAAAGAGGGCCGGCAGTGTAGCACGGGGCAATCATGGCCTTTCGCTGCACGCTTTTTGCGCATCTCTGCCGGAGGCTATGCACCGTTGTTGTGCGTCGTTAACCGTGCTGGCGACTGGCCAAGATCGGTCTTTCCACACAAGTCGTTGTAATACGGTGCTTTCCCGGACATGGCACTGTTTCTGCTAAGACCATCGTGACCCATGCACTGATGCAGTCCCAGGACGATGCAGTGCTCAGGCGGAGCGAAGACACGACCATGGTCGGGTGCTGTTTCGCGAGTCGGCGCGGGGATAGGCGCCGAGGAAACGTTACAAAGCCCAGGCACTGCGCTTAGACTTGAGTCGGGTTTGTTTTCCTGGGGCAAGTCCACCTATTCGGGAGAGAGTTTCATGAAGCTAGTCACTGCCATCATCAAGCCGTTCAAACTGGACGATGTGCGCGAGTCGCTGTCCGAAATCGGCGTGCAGGGCATCACTGTCACTGAAGTCAAAGGCTTCGGTCGTCAGAAGGGTCACACCGAGCTGTATCGCGGCGCGGAATACGTGGTCGACTTCCTGCCCAAGGTCAAGATCGACGTCGCCATCGACGACAAGGATCTGGATCGGGTCATCGAAGCCATCACCAAGGCGGCCAACACCGGCAAGATCGGTGACGGCAAGATTTTCGTGGTGAACCTGGAACAGGCTATCCGCATCCGTACCGGCGAAACCGATACCGACGCGATCTAAACAGCCGCCCCAAACCCAACGCCCCAGGAGATAACAAAATGACTCTGCGTAAATTCGCAGGGCTAGGAGCCCTTTTGTCCCTCGTAATGCCTGCCCTGGCGCTGGCCGAGGAAACCACAGCGGCTGCAGCCCCCACGCTCAACACCGGCGACACCGCCTGGATGCTCACCGCGACGGCCCTGGTGCTGTTCATGACCATCCCTGGCCTGGCCCTGTTCTACGGCGGCATGGTGCGTTCCAAGAACGTACTCTCGGTGATGATGCAGTGCTTCGCCATCACTGGCCTGATCAGTGTTCTCTGGGTTATCTACGGCTACAGCCTGGCGTTCGATACCACCGGTATGGAGCAGGGCGTCACCAACTTCAATTCCTTCGTCGGCGGCCTGTCCAAGGCGTTCCTCGCTGGCGTGACGCCGTCGAGCCTGACCGCGGCGTTCCCGGAAGCCGTATTCATCGTCTTCCAGATGACCTTCGCCATCATCACCCCGGCGCTGATCGTCGGTGCCTTCGCCGAGCGCATGAAGTTCTCCGCGATGCTGGTGTTCATGGCCATCTGGTTCACCCTGGTCTACGCGCCGATCGCGCACATGGTCTGGTCCGGCAACGGCGGCCTGATGTGGGACTGGGGCGTGCTCGACTTCGCCGGCGGCACCGTGGTGCACATCAACGCCGGTATCGCTGGCCTGGTCTGCTGCCTGGTGCTGGGCAAGCGTAAAGGCTACCCGACCACCCCGATGGCCCCGCACAACCTCGGCTACACCCTGGTCGGCGCCGCCATGCTGTGGATCGGCTGGTTCGGCTTCAACGCCGGTTCCGCCGCTGCCGCCAACGGCACCGCCGGCATGGCCATGCTGGTGACCCAGGTTGCCACCGCCGCCGCCGC
Source organism: Pseudomonas ulcerans (assembly GCF_036324125.1). Lineage (NCBI taxonomy): Bacteria > Pseudomonadati > Pseudomonadota > Gammaproteobacteria > Pseudomonadales > Pseudomonadaceae > Pseudomonas > Pseudomonas ulcerans. The sequence goes on from NZ_JAZDQN010000005.1 coordinate 19,871, forward strand.
GCTGGGCTGGATGTTCGCGGAGTGGATCACCCACGGCAAACCAAGTGCACTGGGCATCGCCTCGGGCGTGGTCGCCGGTCTGGTGGCAATCACCCCGGCTGCCGGTACCGTGGGCCCGATGGGCGCCCTGGTGATCGGCCTGGTGTCCGGCGTGATCTGCTTCTTCTGCGCCACCAGCCTGAAGCGCAAGCTGGGCTATGACGACTCGCTGGACGCCTTCGGCGTGCACGGTGTCGGCGGTATCGTCGGTGCGATCCTCACTGGCGTATTCGCAGCGCCGGTCCTGGGTGGCTTCGGCACCGTCACCGACATCGCCGCACAGGTCTGGATCCAGGCCAAGGGCGTCGGCTTCACCGTGATCTACACCGCCATCGTCACCTACGTGATCCTCAAGGTCCTGGACGTAGTGATGGGCCTGCGTGTGAACGAAGAAGAAGAATCGGTCGGCCTCGACCTGGCACAACACAACGAGCGCGGCTACAACCTGTAACCCGCCGAGAAAAAACTTGCCCGGCTCGCCGGGCATTTTTTTGTCTCGATTTTGCCTTCCAAGGGCCGCGCAAACGGTTTTTCGCGGCAGGTTCATCCCTCAAGGAATGGCTCTGCGATTGTCGGCGGAAAACTTACAGTCATCGGGGCGTTTTAGACACTTTGCTTTTTCATCGGGCACGCTAGAATGCGCGCCGTGGGGTGATGATGGCCTGTTCACACACTTCATGGCCCTTTGCTAGGCTTGCTGATGAGCGAGCCGATTGGCAGGGACCAGCCGGCGCATTTGAACCGGCGGCTTTTTATCTGGTCAGGCTCTGAAGAGCCTGGTCAGCGTTATTTTGGTCAGGCTCTGAAGAGCCTGCACGGCGTTCGCCAGCGGAAGCGGCGGGCGCTGCCGATCATGGGGTAATCCGTGGTCCGTGATCTTTCTCCTGCGGTCGTAAACCTCTACGGCGGCTGGTCTATAACTAATCTGCTTTTCGCAAGTCATGAGGTAGAACATGAGCGACGACGATCTGGAAAATGACGACCTCGAAGTAGGCGACGACGAAGAAGGTGATGAAGGCCTCGAAGCGGCGGCGGACGACGTAGCCGACGACAGCGCTGACGACAGCCCGGCCCCTGCGGCCAAGGGCAAGTCCAAGGCGTCGGTCTCGGTCGACGAGATGCCGAGCATGGAAGCCAAGCAGAAGGAGCGCGATGCGCTCGCCAGGGCCATGGAAGAATTCCTGGCGCGTGGTGGCAAGGTGCAGGAAGTCGAAGCCAACGTGGTTGCCGATCCGCCCAAGAAGCCCGACAACAAATACGGCAGCCGTCCTATCTGAGGCCGTCGTAACGAAAAAGCCCGCCATTGCAGCGGGCTTTTTTGCGTCTGGTGGCGCTTTCTGGTCAGCGCCAGCGCGCGAGTACATCCGGCAACTGCGACAGCCGCTGGATCTCCGCATCCGGCCGCCCCTCGGCTTCCCAGGCCTTGCCCTGCGGGTTGAACCACACCGCGCGCAGCCCGGCGCGCTGGGCGCCGGCGATATCGTCGCCGGGATGATCGCCGATATGCACTGCGGCTCCGGCATCCACCTCGCCCTGGCGCAACGCTTCGAGGAACGGCGCCGGATCCGGCTTGCCGATACCCAGGTCTTCTGCACACAGGGCGAACTTGAAGTAGTCCGCCAGGCCCAGGCGGCGTACATCGGCATTGCCGTTGGTGACCACGCCCAGGGTGTAGTGATGGCGCAGCAGCTCCAGCACCGGCTGCACCTCCGGGAAGATCTCGATCTGGTGGCGGGCGTGGAGGAACACCTCGAAGCCTTCGTTAGCCAGCTCGCGGGCATGGGCCTCGCTGTAGCCGACATCCTCCAGGGCATGGAACAGCACGCGCCGGCGCAGGGCGCTGATGCGGTGCTTGAGGGTGGGTTCGGCCTGCACCACGCGCTCGCGGATGGCGTACAGGTGCTCCACGGGCACCGCGCCCAGGCTCGGCGCGTTGGCCGCCAGCCAGTCGCGCAAAACAGCCTCGGCACTGACGATCACCGGCGCGGTGTCCCACAGGGTGTCGTCGAGGTCGAAGGTAATCAGCTGAATACTCATGAATCTCCGCCTTTACTGCGTTTTGCACGAGGATGCGCGCTGTCATAGACCGCCGCAAGGTGCTGGAAATCGAGGTGGGTGTAGATCTGGGTGGTGGCGATGTCGGCATGGCCGAGCATTTCCTGGACCGCGCGCAGGTCCTGGGATGACTCCAGCAGATGGCTGGCGAAGGAGTGGCGGAGCATGTGCGGGTGCAGGTTCTGCCCCAGCTCGCGCTCGCCGGCAGCCTTGACCCGTTTCTGGATCGCACGCGGGCCAAGGCGCAGGCCTTGCTGGCTGACGAACACGGCGTCGTCCTTCGGGTTGCTCAGCACGCGCATCGCCAGCCACTGCTCCAGCGCCTCGCGGGCCTTGCGGCCCACCGGCAGGACGCGGGTCTTGCTGCCCTTGCCATGCACCTGCACCAGCCCGGCGGGCAGGTCCAGCTGGGCGAGGTCGAGGCCGGTCAGCTCGGACAGGCGCAGCCCGGAGGAATAGAACAGTTCGAGGATCGCCTGGTCGCGGCGGGCGAGGAAGTCGTCTTCCACCCCGCCTTCCAGCAGCTGCAAGGCGCGGTCGGTGTCCAGCGTGCGTGGCAGGCGCCGCTCGCCCTTGGGCGCGGACAGGCCGTTGGCCGGGTCGTGCTCGCAGACGCCTTCGCGGTTCAGGTAGCGGTAGAAACCGCGTACCGCCGAGAGCAGGCGGGCGAGGCTGCGGGACGATTGGCCCTGGTGATGGCGGCGCGCGATGAACTGGCGCAAGTGCTGGATCTGCAGGGCTTTCCAGTCGCTGATGCCGGCCGTGGCGCAATACGCCAGGACACTGTCGAGATCACGTCGATACGCCAGCTGGGTGTGCTCGGACACCTGGCGTTCGCTGCGCAGGTGCGTGCAGAACGCGTCCAGCTGGCGTTCCATCAGCGCACCGGGCGCAGGGTCTGGGTCAGGCGCGGCACGACGCGGCCGAGGACTTCGGCGATATAGCCGAGGAACAGGGTACCGACGCTGCTCTTGTAGTGATGCGGATCGTGGCTGCCGATCGCCAGAACGCCATGCAGGCCCTGGTTTTCCAGGGCCGCCACCGCACTGGAGCCGACCTCCTTGCGCTGTGCCTCGCCGAACAGGAAGTCCAGCTCATGGTCGCGCAGGTTGCCGCTGACGGTCTTGCCGCCGCCCAGCAGGCCGCCGATGGCCTGTTGCGCCTCGCTGGCGCTGACCCAGCGGCCCACCGGCGTGGGGTTGTCGCCGAACAGGATGAGGCTGACGAAGGGCACCTGGAAGTCCTGGCGCAGACGGTCTTCCACCGCCATGACCACGGCTTCAAGGCTGTCGGCATCGAGCAGGTCGAGGATCAGCCGGCGGGTCTTTTCGAACAGCCGGTCGTTGTCTCGGGCAACATCCATCAGGTGCGAGAGGCGGTGGCGCATCTCGATGTTGCGGTCGCGCAGCAGCTTCAGCTGGCGCTCCACCAGCGACACGCTGTCGCCGCGCTGGTGGGGGATGCGCATGTCGAGCAGCAGCTCGTCATGCCCGGCGAAGAAGGTGGGGTGGGCGCGCAGGTAAGCGGCCACGGCCTCGGCCCCGACGTCGGGCGTGGAGCCCTCCACGAGGTTATCGTCGGGTTCCGCGGCTGGCGCCTGGGGCTGATCGGTCATGGCTGGCACTCACTCATAGACGAACCTGTCCTTCATACACCCGAACGGCCGGACCGGTCATCATCACCGGCTTGCCCGGGCCGCCCCACTCGATGGACAGGCGTCCGCCGGGCAGGTCGATGAGCAGCGGAGAATCCATCCAGCCCTGGCTGATCGCGGCCACCGCAGCGGCGCAGGCGCCGGTACCGCAGGCCTGGGTTTCCCCGGCGCCACGTTCCCAGACGCGCAACTGGGCGCGATGGCGGTCGATGACCTGGAGGAAACCGACGTTGACCCGCTGCGGGAAGCGCGGGTGGTGTTCGATCTGCGGGCCGAGGTCGTGGACAGGGGCGTTGTTGATGTCATCGACGCGCAGCACGGCGTGGGGGTTGCCCATGGACACTGCGGCCAGCTCGACGGTCTGTCCGCCGACTTCCAGCGGATAGCTCAGGGCTTGCTCGGGGGCCTGGAACGGGATGTCCGCCGGGACCAGCCGCGGCGGTCCCATGTCGACGCAGATCTGTCCGTCGTTGCGCACGTCCAGCTCGATGATGCCGCCCTTGGTTTCCACGCGGATGCGCTTCTTCGCAGTCAGGCGCTTGTCGAGGACGAAACGGGCGAAGCAGCGCGCGCCGTTGCCGCACTGTTCCACTTCGGAGCCGTCGGCGTTGAAGATCCGGTAGCGGAAGTCCACTTCCGGATTGCTCGGTGCCTCGACGATCAGCAACTGGTCGAAGCCGATCCCGGTATGCCGGTCGCCCCACGCCTTGGCGTGCTTGGGCTGGATATGCGCGTGCTGGCTGACCAGGTCGAGGACCATGAAGTCGTTGCCCAGGCCGTGCATCTTGGTAAAACGCAAAAGCATCGTGTCACTCCGGCAGCAGGCTTTCGCCGGCGAACAGCTCGGCTACGGTCTCGCGGCGGCGCACTTCGAAAGCCTGGTCGCCATCGACCAGCACTTCGGCGCAGCGGCCGCGGGTGTTGTAGTTGGAGCTCATGACGAAACCATAGGCGCCCGCGGAGCGAACGGCCAGCAGGTCGCCTTCGGCCAGGTTCAGGGCGCGGTCCTTGGCGAGGAAGTCGCCGGTCTCGCAGATCGGCCCGACCACGTCGTAGTTGCGCGTCTCGCCCGCACGGGGCTGCACGGCGCTGACGTCCATCCAGGCCTGGTACAAGGCCGGGCGGATCAGGTCGTTCATCGCCGCGTCGACGATGGCGAAGTCCTTGTGCTCGGTGTGCTTGAGGTATTCCACGCGGGTCAGCAGCACGCCGGCGTTGGCCACGATGTGCCGGCCCGGCTCGAAGACCAGGGCCAGGTCGCGGTCGCCGAGGCGCTCGCGCACGGCCTTGATGTAGTCGCCGGCCAGCGGCGGCTGTTCATCGCGGTAGCGCACGCCGAGACCGCCGCCCAGGTCCAGGTGGTTGAGCAGGATGCCGCAGTCGCCGAGGCGGTCGACCAGCATCAGGATGCGGTCGAGGGCGTCGAGGAAGGGTTCCAGTGAGGTCAGTTGCGAACCGATGTGACAGTCGACGCCGACGATTTCCAGGTTCGGCAGCTGTGCGGCGCGGATGTAGACCTCTTCGGCATCGGCGATGGCGATGCCGAACTTGTTCTCCTTGAGGCCTGTGGAGATGTACGGGTGGGTGCCGGCATCGACGTCCGGGTTGACCCGCAGCGACACCGGGGCGCGCACGTCCATTTCGGCGGCGACCTGTTGCAGGCGCTCCAGCTCCTCGGTGGACTCGACGTTGAAGCAGTGCACGCCGACTTCGAGGGCGCGGCGCATGTCCGCGCGGGTCTTGCCGACGCCGGAGAACACCACGCGATCGGCGCGGCCACCGGCGGCCAGGACGCGTTCCAGCTCGCCGCCGGAGACGATGTCGAAGCCCGCGCCGAGGCGCGCCAGGACGTTCAGCACGCCCAGGTTGGAGTTGGCCTTGACCGCAAAGCAGACCAGGTGCGAGGTGCCCTGCAGGGCATCGGCGTAGCTACGGTACTGGGCCTCGATATGGGCACGGGAGTACACGTAGGTCGGGGTGCCGAAGCGTTCGGCGAGCGCCGACAGGCCTACACCTTCCGCGAACAGCTCGCCGTCGCGGTAGTTGAAAGCGTCCATCGGGATCCCTTACTGGTGCTGGTGCGATTGCGACTTCTTGCCGTCCTTGCTGTCATCAGGAAGGTACAGTGGGCCTTTCTGGCCGCAGGCGGAGACGAGGCAGGCAATCGCGACGAGCGCCGCGAGGGAGGAAATCAGGCGCTTCATTGGCGAAATCCTTTGATTCAAAGCAGTATTGCGCCGGAGTATACCGAGCCCCCGGCGGCTTGCCTATGTAGCCGGCCAGCCGTCGGGCGGCGTGCCCGGGGCGTGGCGTTTGTCTTTGCATTCGCGGCGCGGCGCTCGTATCTTGCCCGGCTTGCATGTTGAGCAGACATTTTTCGAGGTTCCTGCAATGAGTTTGAGCGAAGCGCGTTTTCACGATCTGGTAGACGCGACCCAACAGGCACTGGAAGACCTGTTCGATGAGAGCGGCATGGATCTGGACATGGAAAACTCGGCCGGCGTGCTGACCGTCAAGTTCGACAACGGCGCCCAGCTGATCTTCAGCCGCCAGGAGCCGCTGCGCCAGCTGTGGCTGGCCGACCGTTCCGGCGGTTTCCACTTCGACTACGACGAAGAAAGCGGCAAGTGGACCTGCGAGAAGACCGAAGAGCTGCTGGGCGAGATGCTGGAACGCATCGTCTGGGAACGTGCTGGCGAAAAACTCGATTTCGAAGAGATCTGAGATGACCAGCGAGGTTCGGCCACCCAAGCCGCTGTACAGCAACGTGAGTTCGGCGGTGCCTTCGCCGTGCATCGGCACCTGCCGCCTCGACGAGGCGCGGGTGTGCATCGGCTGCTTCCGGCATGTGGAGGATATTCGCCAGTGGCGTTCGGCGGATGACCAGCGCAGGCGGGAGATCGTGGTGCAGGCGGGTGCAAGGCGAACGGCTGCTTCCTGATCTCCGGGTTGTTCATTCTGGCCGTGTCGAGGGCACTTGAGTATTTGCCCTGCTGTGGTAGTGTCAGTCCGTCACGGCCATTGCCGAACTTACGAAAACCCCGCCCTTGGGCGGGGTTTTGCTTTATTCGATCTGCCAAAAGGAGTCTGACTGGATCATGAGCACCTCACCTTCCCTCACCCTCACCCGACTGGACGTGCAGCGTCTCGAGCGCCTGATCGACAGCCTCGATGAAAACACCCCGGGTGTGCTGGCCCTGCAGGGCGAGCTGGACCGTGCCGCACAGGTGGTCGGTCATGAGGAAGTGCCTGCGGGCGTGGTGACCATGAATTCCCGCGTGCACTGCCGCGAGGAAGCCAGCGGCAAGGACTACCACCTGACCCTGGTCTACCCGCAGGACGCGGGCAAGGAAGGCAACGTGTCGATCCTCGCGCCGATCGGCTGCGCGCTGCTCGGCCTGTCCGTGGGCGAGCAGATCGACTGGCCGGCCCCGGGCGGCAAGACCCTCAAGCTCAAGCTGCTGGAAGTCGAGTACCAGCCCGAAGCCGCAGGCGATTTCGATCTCTGATCACACCGCTGCGAGTGCCTGGTTCAGTACCCGCTCCAGGTCCTGCTTGTAGCGCAGGTAGAGAATGGTCGAATCCTGGCCATCGGCGAGCAGGTCGGAGAGATCCAGGTCGGTGATGTAGCAGCGGTAGCGCTGGGCATCGCGGCGCTGCTCGATGATCTCGCGGGCGACCACGGCATACAGCTGGTCGCCATGGTCCAGCTCGGAAAACTCCTTCTGGTTGCAGTACAGGGTGACGTGCAATGCGTTGTCCGCCGCGGCCTGGATGATCGCCTGGACCTCGTAGTAGGGCATGTCCAGCGCGAGCTCCGGTGCCTGCCAGGGCTCCACCTGCCGGGCGCGCCCGGCCCCGGACGGCAGCAGCCTGTAATACAGGGTGTCCAGCGGATGGGCCTGCTGTTCGTCCAGCGGCAGCCGCGCGTTGCGACGGAACACCACGGCCTGCAGGAAACGCTGCAGCGGCAGCAGCAGGCTGCTTTCGTCGTGGTACGGCAGGCGCTGCTGCCACAGGGTGTTGTATTCATCCAGCACGTAGACATCCGCCCAGGCGTCCTGCACCCGGTAGAACACCTGCACGCATTGCGGCTGACCCATCGGCAGGACCAGCGCCAGGTCGTGGTCTTCCAGGACGTTGGCGTCCAGCTCCAGCGGGCTGTAGGCGCTGCGTTCCTGGCCAAGGTAGGCCAGCAGCGCGGCCTGGCTGTCCAGTGACACCAGGTTGACCCCGCTGCGATACAGCTCCAGCACGTGGGTGTGCTGCTGCACCTGGATCAGGTAGCGGTGCTCAAGGCGCTGGTCGAACAGGGCCAGCGCGGTGGTGAAGACTTCCTCGACCCGCTGGGCGATGGCCATGGCGCGGTTGTGACAGAAGCTGCGTACCCGCAGTTTCGGTTGGTGTGCGCCGTCCACGCTGCTGTCGAGGCTGTTGAGGTAGTCGCGTACGCAACGCAGCAGTGCGTGCTCGCCTTCGTAGCGCAGTACCTGCACTTCGTTCCAGCTGTTTAGGATGACCTGGTCCAGGGTCAGCACCAGGTTCTCGCGGACCCCGGCATAGCTCAGCGAGTCGGTACGCTCGGTGGTCATCAGGATGTTCAGGTCGCGGTGATGGCGCAGCGGGTCGACACCGACGTTGACCAGCAACAACACCTCGTCGGCCACGCTAGGGCGCAGCAGGCGCGCGTCGCTGACGGTGCTCAGCGGCAGCGTGACGCTCTGCTGCAGGCTGCCCATCAGGTGGAACAGCTCGTACTCGCTAAGGTCGCTGTCACCCGGGTGCAGGGCCAGGCGCGTGGCGCTGTCGATCACGCCGTTGCGATGCGCCCACGCCAGCAGGTCGAGAAGGTCGCGGGTGCGCTTGATCGGCGTGAAGTGTTCCCACTCGTGCACGCCCAGGTTGCCGTTGTACAGGCCCCAGTGGCTCTGGCCCGGCTCCTTGCGGTCGGGGGACTGGACCAGGGTCAGGGTGTCTTCGGCGAGGTCCGGGGCGACGCCCGGGTTGACGAACTCGACCTTGCCGGCACGGCGCTCGAAGGCGGCATAGAGGCGGCGGCCGAGGATGTTCAGGTCGCGCTGGTCGATCCGGGCGATGGCGCCGAGGTTGCGCGCGAACTGGTCGAGGAAGCGGTAGCTGTGGTTCAGCTCTGCCACCAGTACCCGGCGCTCGGCGGCGACCTGGCGCACCTTCCACTGGCTGCGGCTGTCGAGCAGCGCCAGTTGCCGCTCGTCCCAGCCCCATTCGTGGGCCAGGCGCTCCAGCAGTTCGCATTGCCAGTTGGGTTTCTGCCGGGCCAGCTGGCTGATCTTGCGGTTGACCTTCAGGTACAGACTGCGTCGCACCAGTTCCAGGCGCTGGGTCTCGTTGCGCCGCTGCAGGTACTGCTCGATGCGCCGGTAGACCATCATGTACGGGTCCAGCTCGTCGATATCGAGGACGTTGGCGAACACCGCCTGCTTGAAATGCAGGCTCAGGCAGCGCACGTCCGGGTGCTCGCTGGCGTAGACCTCGGTCAGCAGCAGCTTGAGCACCGACTTGTAGGGGGACTCGATGCCCTTGAACAGTTGCCATAGCCCGGCACCGACGAACTCGCCAGGCGGGATGTGCGCCAGGTGGCCCAGGTCGAGTACTTCGTCGCTGCGCACGAAGCGCTTGGACAGCAGCGTCTCGGTGTAATGCGCGTAGTTGCCTTCCTCGTACACCGGCACCAGCCACCACAGTGGCGTGCGCCCCGCCAGCCAGATTGCAGTGCGGTAGAACTCGTCCAGCAGCAGGTAGTGCTGGGTGGTGCCGCAGTCGTCCGAACTCAGGCGGCTGTCGCGCTCGCCGGTGACGAACTGCCGCGGCTCGATCAGGAACAGGTGCGCCTCGGCGCCCTGGCTGGCGGCCCAGGCTTCCAGCAACTGGCATTTCCTGCGCAGCTCGGCGACTGCAGCCTCGCCCAGGTCGGGGGCGTGGCAGACCCAGATGTCCATGTCGCTCTGCTCCGCCTGGGCCAGGGTGCCCAGGCTGCCCATGAGGAACAGGCCGTGGATCGGGAGCTGGTTGTCACCGCGTTTGGCCTTGTAGGAGAACGAGCGGGTCAGGCGCTGGGCTTCGGCCAGCGCCAGCGGGCTCGGCTCATAGGCGGAAAGGCCCGCCGGGGTGTTGCCGGAGACGTAGCCGGGCAGCAGCGGATGATTGACGTGGAAAAACAGTGGCAGCAGGGTCAGCACCTGCTGCTGGCGGCTGGACAGCCCCTCCATGGCCCGGGCCAGACGGCCCTGGTTGAGGTCCAGGAAGCGCTTGCGCAACTGGTTGAGGACCTTGCGGTCGATGCCCTGGTCGAGGTCAGGGCGGATTTCGTGAGGAAGATTCATCGCAAGCTCAAACCAGCCGTCGTGAAGGCACGGGCGAGTTTAGCCGCAGTGATAGCGAAGGGATAAGGCCTATTTGAAAATTGACGCCATTTTTCCAACGCCGTCTGTCGGCGCCGCCGAATCTGTCGTGGCAAGCCCGCTGCGCGAGGCCCCGGGCTTGCCGCTGCGGAAGGGAATCAGGCGGTTTCGGAAACGTTGAGGATGGTCAGCAATTGCTGGGTGGCCTGGGCGGCGTCGATGCCAAGGCTGGTCAGGTAGCCGCCATCGGGCTGGGTGATCAACTGCTTTTCATGCAGGCGCTTGGCGGCGGCGATGGCCTGGGGCGCGGCAGTGGTATGGACCTTCAGTCCTTCCTGGGTGCTGTCGAGGTTGAACAGCGCGAGAATTTCCAGTTCGGCAACCAACTCGGGGGTAAACGACATAGGTACTCCGGACTTCAAGAATTTAGGAGGGTGGCACCTCTGCGGATGCCTGGACTTGCAGTGTAGCCAGCCTCGCCCGTACCTGCGTCAGTCTTTTTCCGGCGGCAGTTCGGGCAGGGCGCGCAGCGCGGTTTCGTACCACTCGGTATTGAACGGGCGGTCATCGTCGAGCATGGCGTCGATCTCGACCGCCAGCACGTGGGCCATCAGGTTGAGGATGTCCTCGCGCTCGTAGCCGACCAGGGTCAGCTTGTTGAACGCCGCCTTGGCCGCCGGCGGCTCGCCGCTTTCGATCTGGTTCTCGATGGCCTGGGTCAGGGTCGATTCGGCGAAGGCTTCTTCTTCGTCGTGGTCGATATCGTGGTCGCTCATGGGCGCGCTCCTCTGGGTGTGGCGGCCAGTGTGCCATGCCCTGCGCGACAATGCCGGGCTATCTGCCGGGCGCATGATGCTGGTCAGTCCGGGGCCTTGCGGCTATAACAACCCGGCCAACCCCTTACGGCCTGGAGGCTGTTCCACATGCTCAAGCTTCATGGATTCGCGGTCAGCAACTACTACAACATGGTCAAACTGGCGCTGCTGGAAAAAGGCCTTCCGTTCGAGGAAGTGCTGTTCTTTGGCGGCCAGGTCCCTGATTCGCTGAATATCAGCCCGCGCGGCAAGGTACCGGTGCTGGAGACCGAGCACGGTTTCATCAGTGAAACCGCGGTGATCCTCGACTACATCGAGCAGACCCAGGGTGGCAAGCCGCTGCTGCCGGCCGATCCGTTCGCCCGGGCGAAGGTCTGGGAGCTGGCCAAGGAAATCGAGCTGTACATCGAGCTCACGGCTCGCGCGCTTTATCCACAGGCGTTCTTCGGCGCCGAAGTGCCGGAAGCCATCAAGGCCAAGGCCTGGCCCGAGTTGCTCGCGGGGCTGGCCGCGCTCAAGCGTGCCGGTACCTTCGCCCCTTACGTGGCGGGTGAAAGTTTTACCGTGGCGGATATCTATTTCGCCTTCAGCGTCGACCTGGCCCGTGCCGTGGGCAAGAAGGTGCAGGGCGTGGATGTGCTGGAGGATTTCCCGCAGGCCCAGGCGCTGCTGGAGCTGATCGGGCAGAACCCGCACATGCAGGCGATCAATGAAGCGAAAGCGGCGCAATTCCCGACCTTCCTGGAGAAGGTGGTCAAGGCGCGCAGTCAGCCCTAGGGGGAAAGGCCGGCTTGGTGGCGACTTGTGGGAGCGGGTTCACCGGGACGCCGGACCGCCGCGATTACGTCGGTGAAGCCACTACCGTAATCGCGGGTGAACCCGCTCCCACAGGTCTCCGCCAAGCCTCAAGCTCGCGACAGGCTTAGCGGCTGGCCAACAGCGCCTTGCCGCGGGCCACGGCGGCGCGGACCTGCGCCGGGGCGGTACCGCCGATATGGTCACGGGCGTTGACCGAACCTTCCAGGGTCAGCACCGCGAACACGTCTTGCTCGATCTGGTCGCTGAACTGGCGCAGCTCATCCAGGCTCATCTCGGCCAGGTCCTTGCCGCTGTCCACGCCGTATTTCACGGCATGGCCGACGATCTCGTGGCAATCACGGAACGGCAGGCCACGGCGTACCAGGTAGTCGGCCAGGTCGGTGGCGGTGGAGAAGCCGCGCAGGGCTGCTTCGCGCATCACCGCATGGCGCGGCTTGATCGCCGGGATCATGTCGGCGAAGGCGCGCAGCGAGTCGCGCAGGGTGTCGGCAGCGTCGAACAGTGGTTCCTTGTCTTCCTGGTTGTCCTTGTTGTAGGCCAGCGGCTGGCCTTTCATCAGGGTCAGCAGGCCGGTGAGGGCGCCGAATACACGGCCGGTCTTGCCGCGCACCAGTTCCGGCACGTCCGGGTTCTTCTTCTGCGGCATGATCGAGCTGCCGGTGCAGAAGCGATCAGGCAGGTCGATGAACTGGAACTGCGCGCTGGTCCACAGCACCAGTTCTTCGGAGAAGCGCGACAGGTGCATCATCGCCACGCTGGCGGCGGCGCAGAATTCGATGGCGAAGTCACGGTCGGAGACGCCGTCCAGCGAGTTGCCGGCCACGGCTTCGAAGCCCAGCAGCTCGCAGGTCAGTTCGCGGTCGATAGGGTAGGTGGTACCGGCCAGCGCGGCGCTGCCCAGGGGCATGCGGTTGGTGCGCTTGCGGCAGTCGACCAGGCGCTCGTAGTCGCGGCTGAGCATTTCGAACCAGGCCAGCAGGTGGTGACCGAAGGTCACCGGCTGGGCGGTCTGCAGGTGGGTGAAGCCGGGCATGACGGTTTCGGCTTCGCGCTCGGCTTGCTCCAGCAGGCCCTGCTGCAGGCGGGTGATCTCGGCGAGGATCAGGTCGATCTCGTCGCGCAGCCACAGGCGGATGTCGGTGGCCACCTGGTCGTTGCGGCTGCGGCCGGTGTGCAGCTTCTTGCCGGTGATGCCGATGCGGTCGGTCAGACGCGCCTCGATGTTCATGTGCACGTCTTCGAGGTCGACGCGCCAGTCGAAGTTGCCGGCCTCGATCTCGCCCTGGATGGTCTTCAGGCCGTCGATGATGCTGTCGCGCTCGGCGTCGGTGAGCACGCCGACTTTCGCCAGCATGGTGGCGTGGGCGATCGAACCCATGATGTCGTGGCGGTACAGGCGCTGGTCGAAGGTGACGGAGGCGGTGAAGCGGGCGACGAAGGCGTCGACGGGCTCACTGAAGCGGCCGCCCCAGGACTGGTTGGTCTTGTCAGTGCTCATGGATTCGCTCGTTGAAGGCGTGAACGGGAAAAAGTGTCGCGGATGATAACAGGGTTGCCGCGCCCGTCGGGGCTCGGCGGTCGGCCTGTGTGCGGGTTTATGTCGCGGTCGCGGGTGATATTCAACGATTGAACGGCAGTGTTGCGGCAACCGTCTACAGTTGGACAGAGGATCGGCATTGTTTGCTGTCGACCAGTGAATCTTTAGCCATCGTGCGAGTCTGAGCGTGGATCGCCGTGACGGCCGTCACCGTGATTGTCCACATCAGTCTTGTGCGAGACTCACGCAGGAATCCAGCGCAATATGAATGTCCTGATCGTTGATGACGAACCCCAAGCCCGCGATCGCTTGAGCCGCCTGCTCGGCGAACTGGAGGGCTATACCGTGCTGGAGCCCAGCGCCACCAACGGCGAAGAGGCTCTGGCGTTGATCGACTCCCACAAACCCGACGTGGTCCTGCTCGATACCCGCATGCCCGGCATGGACGGCCTGCAGGTCGCCGCCCGCCTGTGCGAGCGCGAAGCCCCGCCGGCGGTGGTGTTCTGCACCACCGATGACGAATTTACCCAGCAAGCGTTCAAGGAAAGTGGCCTGGGCCACGTGCTCAAGCCGGTGCAGGGCGAGGAACTGCACAGCGCCCTGCGCAAGGCCGAGCGCCCGAATCGTGCGCAACTGGCCGCCCTGACCCGGCCGGCCGGGGAAGGCGGCGGTGGCCCGCGCAGTCATATCAGCGCGCGGACCCGCAAGGGTATCGAACTGGTGCCCCTGAGCCGGGTGATCTACTTCATCGCCGACCACAAGTACGTGACCCTGCGTCACGAAGAGGGTGAAGTGCTGCTGGACGAGCCGCTCAAGGCCCTGGAGGACGAGTTCGGCGAGCGCTTCGTGCGCATCCACCGCAACGCCCTGGTGGCCCGCGACCGCATCGAGCGCTTGCAACGTACGCCTCTCGGGCACTTCCAACTGTTTCTCAAGGGCTTGAATGGCGATGCCCTGATCGTCAGCCGGCGACACGTGGCCGGTGTCAGGAAAATGATGCAGCAGCTTTAGGGCGGGGATGGACGGGATCATGACCAGGGAGGGTCACTTCTCTTTGCTGACATGGATCTGCAAGAGGCTTTGACGGAGCTGTTATCATCCGGCGAATCTTTCTGGTACGGATCGTTCCATGTCCACTCGCGAAATCCGCATTGCCACCCGCAAAAGCGCCCTTGCCCTGTGGCAGGCCGAATATGTCAAAGCCCGTCTGGAACAGGCCCATCCGGGATTGCTCGTGACCCTGGTGCCGATGGTCAGCCGCGGCGACAAGCTGCTCGACTCGCCGCTGTCGAAGATCGGTGGCAAGGGCCTGTTCGTCAAGGAACTGGAAACCGCGCTGCTCGACCAGGAAGCCGATATCGCCGTGCATTCCATGAAGGACGTGCCGATGGGCTTCCCCGAAGGCCTGGGCCTGTTCTGCATCTGCGAGCGTGAAGACCCGCGCGACGCCTTCGTTTCCAACACCTTCGCCAGCCTCGACGACCTGCCGGCCGGCAGCATCGTCGGCACCTCCAGCCTGCGCCGCCAGGCCCAGCTGCTGGCGCGTCGCCCGGATCTGGAAATCCGTTTCCTGCGGGGCAACGTCAACACCCGTCTGGCCAAGCTGGACGCCGGCGAGTACGACGCCATCATCCTCGCCGCCGCCGGCCTGATCCGCCTTGGCTTCGAAGACCGCATCACTTCCACCATCAGTGTCGACGACAGCCTGCCTGCTGGCGGCCAGGGCGCCGTGGGCATCGAGTGCCGCAGCGCCGACAGCGAGATCCATGCGCTGCTGGCGCCGTTGCATCACGTCGATACCGCCGACCGCGTCTACGCCGAACGGGCGCTGAACAAGCACCTCAACGGTGGCTGCCAGGTACCGATCGCCTGCTACGCCGTGCTCGAAAGCGACCAACTGTGGCTGCGTGGCCTGGTGGGCGATCCGGCCGGTGGCGCGCTGCTCACTGCCGAGGCCCGCGCACCGCGCAGCCAGGCCGAGACGCTGGGCGTGCAGGTGGCCGAAGCGCTGCTGGCCCAGGGCGCCGGCGACATTCTCAAGGCGGTATATGGCGAGGCCGGTCACCCGTGACCGCCTGGCGGCTGCTGCTGACCCGGCCGGCCGAGGACTGCGCGGCCCTGGCCGCTACCCTCGGTGAAGCCGGCGTGCAGGGCAGTTGCATGCCCTTGCTGCACATCGCGCCATTGGCGGTTTCGGAGCAGCAATTGGCGCTGGCACGCACGCTCGACCGTTACTGCGCGGTTATCGTGGTCAGCAAGCCGGCGGCCCGGCTCGGCCTCGACCTGCTGGCCGGGCTCTGGCCGCAACTGCCGGCGCTGGCCTGGTTCACGGTTGGCGCAGCCACTGCCGCGGTACTCGAAGCCGCCGGCCTGACCGTGCACTTTCCCGACGGCGGTGACGACAGCGAAGCACTGCTGCGCCTGCCCGAGCTGCAGGCGGCACTGGCCGGCGCGGCACCGCGGGTGCTGATCCTGCGGGGCGAAGAGGGCCGCGAGTGGCTGGCGGGGCAATTGACCGCTCGCGGTGTGCATGTCGACTATCTGCCGCTGTACCGTCGTTGCCTGCCGGACTACCCTGCCGGTGCCCTGCTGCGACGCATCGAAGCGGAACGCCTGAATGGCCTGGTGGTCAGCAGTGGGCAGGGCTTCGAACACCTGCGCACCCTGGCCGCGCAGGATTGGCCGCGTCTGGCGCGGTTGCCCTTGTTCGTGCCGAGCCCGCGGGTGGCGGAAATCGCCCGCCAGGCCGGCGCGCAGAATGTGGTGGATTGCCGCGGCGCCAGTGCCGCGGCTTTGCTGGCGGCGTTGCAGGAAACCCCTGCGCCCGCTTCCTGAGGCGCTAAGCTGAGGCGACGCGCCTTAAAACAAAGGATGGATACGTGAGCGAAACAGCCTTGCCCAACGAAGATCAGCCAACGCCGTCCGAGGCTTCTACGAACCCCGCGCCTGCCTCCTCCGGCCGCTCCGGCAATGGCCTGGCGATCCTCGCCCTGCTGCTCGGCGCTGCCGGTGTCGCCGCGGGTGGCTGGGGCCTGTGGCAGGTGCGCCATCTGCAGCAGGTCAACCAGGACCAGGTCGAGCAGGTGCGTCAGTTGAACCAGCAGAGCGAAGCTCTGCAGGCGCGCGAACAACAGCTGTCGGCGCAACTGGATAGCCTGCCGCCGGCCAGCGAACTGGAAGATCGCCGCCGCCTGGTGACGCAGTTGCAAGGCGACCAGCAACGCCTGAGCCAGCGCCTGGAGACCGTGCTCGGGGCCAGCCGCAAGGACTGGCGCCTGGCCGAGGCCGAGCACCTGTTGCGCCTGGCCAGCCTGCGCCTGTCGGCGTTGCAGGACATCGCCAGTGCCCGCGCGCTGGTGGAAGGCGCCGACCAGATCCTGCGCGAGCAAAGCGACCCGGCGTCTTTCGCCGCCCGCGAACAGCTGGCGCGCAGCCTCGTCGCGCTGAACAGCACCCAGCAACCGGACCGTACCGGCCTGTTCCTCAAGCTCGCCGCGCTGCGCGAGCAGGTGGTGCAGCTCAATGTGCTGGCGCCGGAATTCAAGAACGATGGCGAATCCCTGTTCGGCCTCACCGCCGACGGCGATGGTGCGAGTCGCTGGTCGCAGTGGTGGGAGCAGATCTCGCGCTACTTCCGCATCGACTTCGATGCAGACAAGAACATCAAGCCGTTGCTCGCCGGCCAGGCCCTGAGCCAGGTGCGCCTGGCCCTCAGCCTGGCGCTGGAGCAGGCGCAATGGGCCGCGCTGAACGGCGAGGCCAAGGTCTACACCCAGGCTATCGACGAGGCGCGCAGCGTGCTGCTGGGCAACTTCAACAAGGACAACGAGCAAGGCCGGCTGATGCTGGAGCAGCTCAATGCGCTGGTGAAGGAACCGGTCACCGTGGTCACCCCCGACCTGGCCGAGAGCCTCTCCGCGGTGCAGGCCTACCTCGAACGCCGGCACCTGCCGGCCGAGGAAGCGGCGCTGCGCCAGCCGGGTGAAAAAGCCCAGGAGGCCACGCCATGAAACGAGCCTACCTCCTGGTGGTCGTGGCGATCGTCGTCGCGACCCTGCTGGGGATCGCCGTGGCTCGGCACAGCGGCTACGTGTTGATCGCCTATGACAGCTTCCGCTACGAGTCCAGCCTCTGGGCGACCTTGGGCCTGCTGGTGGGCATCGTGCTCGTGCTGTGGTTGCTCAAGGCGCTGATCGGCGCGGTGCTGCATTCCACCGGCGTGGTCAATCCATGGTCGCGGCGCAACCGTGGCCGGCGTACCCGCCTGGCCATCGAGCAGGGCCAGCTGGACCTGGCCGAAGGTCGCTGGGCCAGTGCCCAGCGTCATCTGCATCGCGCCGCCGAGGCCGAGCGCCAGCCGTTGCTGTATTACCTCGGCGCGGCCCGCGCGGCCAACGAGCTGGGCCGTACCGAGGACAGCGACAACCTGCTGGAGCGTGCGCTGGAGCGCCAGCCACAGGCGGAACTGGCCATTGCCCTGACCCATGCGCAACTGCAGGTCGACCGCGGTGATACCGATGCCGCCCTGGAAACCCTGCAGGCCATGCACGAGCGCCATCCGCACAATGCCCAGGTGCTGCGCCAGTTGCAGCGCCTGTACCAGCAGCGTGGCGACTGGCCGGCGCTGATCCGCCTGATGCCTGAGCTGCGCAAGGACAAGGTGCTCTCGGCCAAGGAACTGGCCGAGCTGGAACGTCGCGCCTGGGGCCAGAACCTGTCCCTGGCGGTGCAGCGCGAGGAAGATGGCCAGGCTGCCCGGCAATCGCTGGAGCGCGCCTGGCAGCAGTTGACCAACGCCCAGCGCCAGGAGCCGCAACTGGTCCTGGCCTACGCCGAGCAACTGCGCCAGCTCGGCGCGGAAAGCGAGGCGGAGGAAATCCTTCGCACTGCACTCAAGCGCGAGTATGAGAGTCACCTTGCGCGTCTCTACGGGCTGGTGCGCGGCAGTGACCCGGCCAGGCAGTTGCAGACCGCCGAGGGCTGGCTCAAGACCCATCCGGACGACCCGAGCCTGCTGCTGACCCTGGGTCGCCTGAGCCTGCAGAATCGTCTGTGGGGCAAGGCCCGCGACTATCTCGAAGGTAGCCTGCGCCTGCAACGCAATCCCGAAACCTGCGCCGAGCTGGCACGCCTGCTGGCCGGGCTGGGCGAGAACGAGCGCAGCAACGCCCTGTTCCAGGAAGGCCTCGGCCTGCTCGACGAGCGCCTGCTGGCGTTGCCGATTCCGGACCCGGTACGGGCCTGAGGCGATATCACGGGTCGGCCGCAAGGGTCGGCCCGTGGTTGGGTCGGTAAATAGTCGTGCAGCAACTTGTGGAAATTTCCTACCCGTTTCGGCGAAGTTTCCAATGAAATCAGAGACTTGTCCCGTTAGTTGCTTCTTGAAACAACGAGCCCCTTTCCTCTAACGTTGCCAAATGTCTTTTCCTGCCTTGGTCTTGCCATGCCGTTGGCCTGTCTGCGTACTTTTTTCTTCCCGGCTTTGCTGGCGTCCCTGCTGACCCTGTGTGGCGCGCTGTATCTCGAGTTCGGCCTAGGCCTGGACGCCTGCCCGCTGTGCCAGGGCCAGCGCCTGCTGCTGGCGGCGTTCTCGCTGACCTGCCTGGGTGCCTTGCTCCATCGGCCGGGAAACCTCGGCGAGCGCGTCTACCTTTGGGCCGGCCTGGCGCTGACCCTCGGCGGCAGCGCGCTGGCCGCGCGGCATGTCTGGTTGCAGGGCCTGTATGCGTCTCCAGAGTTGTCGTGCGAACAGTCGATGACCTACCTGCTGGAGCGCGGCACCCCCGTCGAATGGCTGCACGGCCTGCTGCTGGGGACGGCCGAGTGTGCACCGATCAACTGGAGCTTCCTCGACCTGAGTGGCCCGGAATGGAGCCTGCTGGCATTCCTCGGGCTCGCGGCACTGGTGCTGGCGCGCCTGATGGGCAGGCGCCGGGTGAACCCGGGCTGATCCCCGGGGTCATGAAAGGGTGTCCGCCGGCGTTTGAAACGACCGGCGGCGATGGGTCGCAGGATTAAACACTTGTATGAAACTAGTCGCCTGCGTACCTTGAAGCCTAGGGCGTGCGGGAATAATCTCCCCTCCACGCATTATCGAAAACACTGCTGCTCAATGCCGTTCTGCCGTAATTTCCTTGTGTATCGCCACTTGCGATACAGGGCGCAGGGGCACGACCCAAAAGGGATGAGACCGCCATGTTAGAGAGTTGTCAGAATGCTCAGGAGCGCTGGGGTGGGGTTCACAAGCTCATTGACCGCTGGCTGCGAGAGCGTGAGGAACTGGTAACCGCGTTCCGCGAGTTGCGCGATGCCAAGCCGGCATTCGCCGACAAATCATTGAACGGCCGCTTCTGCGAAATCCTCGTGGACTACGTGTCGGCCTGGCACTTCGAAATCTGCGAACAATTGATCAGTGAAGCCAAGGCCTTCGGTGATGATGGCGGCCTGGAGCTGGCGCAGCAGATCAACCCGCGTATCGATGTCAGCACCGAGCGAGCCTTGGCCTTCAACGACCATTGCAGCAAGGGCCAATGCACTGACAACGGGCGTTTTGCCGAAGAACTCAAGACGCTGGGTGGCCAGTTGCGCGAGCGCTTCGAGCTGGAAGACTGCCTGATCGAAGTGCTGCACACCGCGCACAAGGAAGAAGCGCCAGCTACCGTCTGACGCCACCTTCTGCAACGTTGCCGGCTGCTCAGTCGGCAACGTCGAGCAATTCGATCTCGAACACCAGTGGTGTGTAGGGTGCGATCAGGTCGCCCGCGCCATCGGCGCCATAGGCTTGCGCCGAAGGGATCACCAGGCGGTATCTCGAACCCGCCGCCATCTCCGGCAGCGCTGACTGCCAACCCGCGATCACGCTATCCAGGTTGAACCACTGCGGTTGATCGTTCTGGTCGAACACCGTGCCGTCCGGCAATTTCCCCACGTAACGCACCTTCACCTTGCCGTGTGCTTTTGGCTGCGCGCCCGCGCCGGCCTGCAACTGGGTCATCAGCACGCCATCGCTCAGCTCGCGCACGCCAGCCCGGCCACGTTCATTGGCGATGAAGCGGCGCTCGGCAGCCAGGGCCTGTTCTACGTGGGACTGGGCGACGGCGTCGTTGGCCTGCTGGTCATGCTGGGCGAGGATGGCATCGATGCGTGCCTGGGACAGCGCCAGTGGTTTGTTCTGGTAGGCCTGTTGCAGGCCTTCGATCAGTGCCTGCAGTTGCAGCCCCGGGACTTCCTCACGCAGGCGTTCGCCGAGGCTGGCGCCCAGGCTGTAGGCGAGATCGTGGTCCGAAGGTGTTGCGGCCGGCTCCGCCAGAACGGGAGGCAGCGTGAAGAGTAACGACAGCAGCAAGTAGCGCGGCACGGGCTGGCTCCGAAGATGGAAGGAAGAGTTGCAGCAGATTCGATTATGCCTGTTCGCCGGGGGCAAGTTTGTTAATTGTCTGCAGTCTGTAACACAGCAACTACACTTGTCCCGAGCTGCAGCTTCAGAACTTTGCCCAGGCATGCAACGCGGCGTCTTCTTTACTGTCAACATGCCCTAGCGGCGATAGCAGCACAGGTCTAGTATGAGCCGCAATTTCGTCAGCCAGGAGGAAAGCCATGTCGGCCAACAAGAAGCCAGTCAACACGCCGTTGCACCTGCTGCAACAACTCTCGGGCAGCCTGCTTGAGCATTTGGAAAATGCCTGCTCGCAAGCGCTGGCCGATGCGGAAAAACTACTCGCCAAGTTGGAGAAACAACGCGGCAAGGCTCAGGAAAAACTCCACAAGTCCCGTCTGAAACTTCAAGACGTCGCTGCCGCCGGTAAAGCCAAGGCACAGGAAAAGGCAAAAGGTGCGGTCGCCGAGTTGGAAGATGTACTCGAATCGTTGAAAGATCGTCAGGCCCAGACCCGTACTTATATCGTGCAACTGAAACGCGATGCCCAGGAAAGTCTGAAACTGGCCCAGGGCGTGGGCAAAGTTCGCGAAGCGGCTGGCAAGGCACTTTCTTCTCGCACTCCGGCCAAACCGGCTGCCGCCAAGCCGGCCGCCAAAGCTGCTGCTGCCAAGGCTCCTGCGAAACCTGCCGCCAAACCTGCTGCTAGCAAATCCGCCGCTGCCAAGGCGCCAGCCAAGGCCGCTGCCAAACCAGCCGCTGCCAAGCCCGCAGTGAAAACTGCCGCTGCCAAGTCTGCGGCGAAGCCAGCTGCAGCCAAACCGGTGGCTGCCAAGGCGCCGGCCAAACCTGCCGCGAAAACCGCTGCTGCCAAACCTGCTGCCAAGCCAGCAGCAAAACCCGCTGCTGCCAAGGCCCCGGCCAAGCCTGCTGCTAAAACTGCTGCTGCCAAACCGGCTGCTGCCAAGCCTGCGGCGAAACCAGCTGCTGCGAAACCGGCTGCTGCCAAGCCTGCTGCCAAACCGGCTGCCGCCAAGCCTGCGGCGAAACCAACTGCTGCCAAACCGGCCGCTGCCAAGCCTGCTGCGAAACCCGCTGCCGCCAAACCAGTTGCCGCCAAATCGGTGGCTGCCAAGCCTGCTGCGAAACCAGCTGCTGCCAAAGCACCGGCCAAGCCAGCCGTAGCGAAAGCACCAGCCAAACCTGCACCAGCCAAACCTGCCGCAGCAAAACCAGCCACTACCGCTCCAGCCGCGACCCCGGCGTCGGCACCTGCTGCTTCGCCAGCGCCAGCCGCTCCAGCCGCCACCAGCACTCAGTCGCCGACTTCGGCATCCTGAGTGATTCCCGTCACGGCGCGCAGCATCCGCAGCGCGTCGTGATCCCGGGAGGCTGCCGGCGCTAGCCGGACCAGCCAGCTCTCCGGCGGGGCGTTGTCCTCGTCCGGCCAGCCATCGCAAATCACCTGCAAGCGTTCCAGTTGCAGGCGCTCGGCATCCAGTTCAAGCCCTTTCAATCGTTCGCGCAGCGCTGCCAGTTGCGGGTCGCCAGTTGCCTGCGTACGCCACTGCTGGCGTAGTGCGCGCAACGGCTGCACTACCGATGATTGCCAGGGACCGGCCAACTGTCGCAGTTGGTCCAGTCGTTTATCGCTAACGCTCACCCGCCGCTGCTCAAGCCAGGCCGCGCACAGCAGCAGGCAGACATCCGCACCCTGCGCCTGCAATTGCAGGCAGGCCGCCTCCACGCCGGGACGGGCATAGAACCCGATGGCGAAATCCCACAGATCGGAGTGCATGGTCCTACTCGCGCCAGTTGCCATCGAAGCTGGTAGACTCCGCGGCCATTATGATCAGACTTTCGAACCTCACTTTACAGCGTGGTCCGCAACGCCTGCTAGAAGGCGCCGAGCTGACCCTGCACGCCGGCCAGAAAGCCGGCTTGATCGGTGCCAACGGTGCCGGCAAATCCAGCCTGTTCGCCCTGCTGCGCGGCGAGCTCACCCCGGACTCGGGTGACTGCCGGCTGCCTGGCGACTGGCGCATTGCCCATATGCGCCAGGAGGTCGACACCCTCGATCGCCTGGCCGTGGACTATGTGCTCGATGGCGACCTGCGCCTGCGCCAGGTCCAGGCCGATCTCGCCGCTGCCGAAGCCGCCCACGACAACACCGCCCTGGCGCGCCTGCACATCGAGCTCGACAGCGCCGACGGCTACACCGCCGATGCCCGCGCGCGCAAGCTGCTGGCCGGCCTGGGCTTCAGCAACGAGCAGATGGACCGCCGCGTCGGAGACTTCTCCGGTGGCTGGCGGATGCGCCTGAACCTGGCGCAAGCACTGATGTGCCCGTCCGACCTGCTGCTGCTCGACGAACCGACCAACCACCTCGACCTCGACGCGATCCTCTGGCTGGAAGACTGGCTCAAGGGCTATCCCGGCACCTTGCTGCTGATCTCCCACGACCGCGATTTCCTCGATGCCGTGGTCGACCACATCGCCCATGTCGAGCAGTGCAAGCTGACCCTCTACCGCGGCGGCTACACCGCGTTCGAGCGGGCCCGGGCCGAGCGCCTGGCGCAGCAGCAACAGGCCTACGAGAAGCAGCAGGCCCAGCGCGCGCACATGGAAAAATACATTGCCCGCTTCAAGGCCCAGGCCACCAAGGCGCGCCAGGCGCAGAGCCGGATCAAGGCCCTGGAGCGCATGGAAGAGCTGACGGCGGCCCATGTCGACTCGCCGTTCGACTTCGTCTTCCGCGAATCGCAGAAGATCTCCAGCCCGTTGCTCGACCTGTCCGAAGCTCGCCTGGGCTACGGTGACAAGACCGTGCTGGAGAAGGTCAAGCTGCAACTGACGCCGGGTGCGCGGATCGGCCTGCTCGGTCCCAATGGCGCGGGCAAGTCGACCCTGATCAAGAACCTCTCCGGCGAGCTGCAACCGCTTGCCGGGCGGCTGGTACGTGGCGAGAACACCTCGGTCGGCTACTTCGCCCAGCATCAGCTCGATTCGCTGGACAGCAAGGCCAGCCCGCTGCTGCACCTGCAACGCCTGGCCCCGACCGAGCGCGAGCAGACGCTGCGCGACTTCCTCGGTGGCTTCGACTTCCGCGGCGATCGTTGCGACGAGCCGGTGCTGAATTTCTCCGGTGGTGAAAAGGCCCGCCTGGCGCTGGCCCTGATTGCCTGGGAACGACCGAACCTGCTGCTGCTCGACGAACCGACCAACCACCTCGACCTGGAAATGCGCCTGGCGCTGACCATGGCCCTGCAGGAGTTCAGCGGCGCGGTGGTGGTGGTCTCCCACGATCGGCACCTGCTCAAGAGCACCACCGACGAGTTCCTGCTGGTCGCCGACGGCAAGATGGAGCCGTTCGACGGCGACCTCGACGACTACGCCCGCTGGCTGGTGGAGTATCGTCAGCGCAACGCGCCGGTGAGCAGTTCGCCGGTCAATCCGGACAAGACCGACAAGAAAGCCCAGCGCCAGGCCGCCGCAGCCCTGCGCCAGCAACTGGCGCCGCACAAGCGCCAGGCCGACAAGCTCGAAGCCGACCTGAACAAGCTTCATCAGGACCTCGCCAAGGTCGAGGCCAGCCTCGGCGACAGCGGCGTCTACGAGGCGGCGCGCAAGGACGAGCTGCGTGACTTGCTGGCCCGCCAGGCCCAGCTGAAGGGCCGCGAGGCGGAGCTGGAGGAAGCCTGGATGGCTGCCCTCGAAGTGCTGGAGAACATGCAGGCGGAGCTGGAGGCATTGTCCTGATGGAAGCGTTGCGCCAGATCCTGCCGGCGGAGTTGATTGGTCCCTTCTGGATGGGCCTGCAGATCCTGCTGATCCTGGTGGTGGCTTTCGTCCTGCAACGGCTGGTGGCGCGCAGTCTGCACAGCCTGGGCGAGCGCTATCCGCTGCCGCCGCAACTGATGATGCCGCTGCGCGGCGGTCTGCGCTGGCTGATCATGGGCAGCGCGCTGTTGTTCGTGCTGGAGCGCCTAGGGGTGTCCGCCACGGTGCTGTGGACCGCGCTGTCGGGTTTCGTCGCGGTAGCGGCGGTGGCCTTCTTCGCGATCTGGAGCGTGCTCTCCAACCTGCTCTGCGCGGTGCTGATCTTTACCGTCGGGCCGTTCCGCATCGGTGACGTGGTGGAACTGGTCGACACCACCGACAAGCCAGGCATCAAGGGCCGGGTCACGGCCATCAACCTGCTGTTCACCACCCTGGTGGAAATGCCCGAGACCGGCGGTGCGCTGGTGCAGGTACCGAACAGCCAGTTCTTCCAGAAATCCGTGCGCCGCTGGCGCGGTAGCGATGTGCTGCCGGTGATCGGCGAGAGCAAATCCAGCGACACCTGATCGCCTCCTGAAAAATTTCGTGGTGATTTTCTTGCAGGCGGATTAGCGTTGAGGCCTTGAACAAGATTCCTGGCCGAGGTGTGAGATGTCGCTGGAAACGTGGTTGGCCTTTTTTGCGGCCTGTTGGGTCATCAGTCTGTCGCCGGGCGCGGGGGCCATCGCCTCGATGTCCTGCGGACTGCAGTACGGATTCTGGCGTGGCTACTGGAATGCCCTGGGCCTGCAACTGGGCCTGATCCTTCAGATCGCGATCATCGCCGCCGGTGTTGGCGCGGTGTTGGCGGCCTCGGCCACGGCCTTCCATGTGATCAAGTGGTTCGGCGTGGCCTACCTGGTCTATCTCGCGGTCAAGCAATGGCGGGCGCTGCCGGCGGACCTGTCCGATGAGTCCGCCGTGCGACCGATCGGCAAACCCTTGAGCCTGGTGTTCCGCGGGTTCCTGGTGAATGTCAGCAACCCCAAGGCGCTGGTGTTCATGCTGGCGGTGCTGCCGCAGTTCATCAATCCCCATGAAGCGCTGCTGCCGCAGTACCTGGCGATCACCGTGACGATGGTCTGCGTGGATCTGCTGGTGATGGCGGGCTATACGGGACTGGCGTCGAAGGTGTTGCGCCTGCTGCGCACGCCGAAGCAGCAGCGGCGGATGAACCGTACGTTCGCGGGGTTGTTCATCGGGGCGGCGACCTTGCTGGCCACCATCCGGCGAGCGCCGGTCTGATGTAGTACTGGCCTCATCGCCGGCAATACCGGCGATGAGGCAGTGAACTCAACGCAGGATCTGCGCCGGCTCATCCGGCGGCAGGTTGTTCCGCGGGGCGTATTGCCCCTGGCCCTGCCCAGGTACCGGACCACCCAGCTGTTCGGCCATTTGCCGGGCCACGTCCATCCCCAGCTCCTTAGACACTTCCCGCACCACGCGCGGCCTGTTCAGGCTGATCTTCAGGTCCCGGCTCTTCACCAGCTTGGTGTCCTGTCCTTCACCCATGGCGGTGAACGCCGAGGTGATTTCATAGGTACGGGTGTTGATCAGGCTGAAGTCCGCCACCAGGCTCAGGCCCAGCACTGCCGAGTAGGCATTGGTGTTGTCGATGGCATTGACGTCCTGCTGGAAGTCGATGTCCGACAGGGTACCGAACAACACATAGTCGGCACCCTTGAAATCGCCGGCCTTGATGCGCTTGATGATGTCGTAGACATCGGTCTTGGCTCCGGTGATGTACGGCTTGCCCTGCACCAGCTGGAACATCCCGGACTTGAGGATCTCGCCCTTGATGTCACCGCTGAACTTGCGCAGCTCGGTCTGCTCGATGTAGCTGTCGCTGGCCTCGAACTCGGCGTAGCTGGACGAACTGTTGGCGTGGTACATGCTCGCGGAGGAATTGCTTTGCGCCGCGACGATGTGGATGTACTGCTCCACACGTTCCTGGTAGGCCAGGTCGGTGACCGCCACCTTGGGGGCCGCCTGCACGCCGAAGGCGCAGGCCAGGCCGAGAATACCCATCCATGCGCGCATTGATTAACGCTCCGTGGTCTTGCGGATTTCTTTTTCGTCCATCCATTCGGCCAGGCCGCTTTCGACGTCGACCAGTTGCAGGCTGAACTTGTAGAACACGTCCTTGTAGTCGCTGCTGCGCTTGACGATCGAGCTGATCGAACCTTCCAGGCGGTACTTGGCGGCGATCATGTTGCCGGTCTTGGCGATGGTGTTCTTCTTGTACAGGCCGCTCTGGTTCTGCAGCTTGAGCTGGTCGACCTGGCTGTCCATCTGGTTGTTGTCGCTGGCGAAGCGGGCGGTGCCGGACTTCATCAGCTGGGTCTTGATCGAGGTGGTGATCTCGCGGGTATCGATGTACTCGCTGGTCTTGTTCTTCACGTCGTACACCTGCACCACCGGACGGCCTTGCAGCACGCCGGACTGGGCCAGGGAGCGGGTCATGCTCTCGGCGATCATCTGCAGGTCGGTGGAGCCGAACTCGTTGGTCACCAGCTCGACGGCCTTGGTATCGCCGTAGCCGATGTTCTTGCCACCCAGGACAGGCGACGGGGAGGAGCAGCCGCTGGCCAGGGCAACGACAGTGGCGAGCAGGGAAATCTGGACGAACTTCATGGAAAACTCCGGGGCAGAATTACTGGGACTGGACTTCGAGACGGAAATCGGTGGCTTGTGGCACCGGCGCAATGGCCGGCAGCACGGTGGATTGCGAGCCATACAGGCTCAGGGCTTTCCAGCCCTCTTCATCGGCCACCGGGAAACCGTCGTTGCCCAGCCAGGCAAAGCGGTAGAGCAGGGTCTTGTTGCTGCCGCTGGTGTTGTTCAGCGCCACCTTGACGGTGAGGAAGCCGTTCTCGCGGGCGACCCGCATGGGACCGGTCTCGATGTTCTTCAGCTTGCCCATGACCACCACCTTGCTGGCGGCGCTGCCGGGAGCCGGTGGCGGCGGGGTGGCGCAGCCGGCCAGGAGCGCGGCGGCGAGGGCGAGGGTGAGTTTGAAACGCATGACGAGTCCTTCGTTTACTTGAGACTGGCGACGGCGGCAGCCGGCGCGGTGGGGGTGACGACGTGGGCGGCCTGGCCGGCGGCATAGACCTGGTTGCCCACCACGCGCAGGGCGACGACCTGATATGGACGATCGACCTTCACGGTGACCTTGCTGCCACCCAGGCCCGACGGCAGGCTCAGCTGGTGCTCGCCCTGGCCCAGGCGCACGCGGGTGACCCGGGTTTCGTTCGGCAGGGTGCGCCAGGTGCGGGTATCGGCGCCTTCGGTGACCGCCGAGGCGATACCCATGACCAGGCCGGCCATCGGGTTGACGTCGTTGATCTGTTTTTGCGCCACGCCGCGGGTGACCGCGCGCACGGTGGTACGCAGGATGATCCCCGGCATGTCGTCGCGCAGGGCGCGGCGGGACATGGCGGACGTGCTGTTGAGCGCGGTCAGGTCCAGCGTCTTGTCGTCCAGGTTGATCTGGCCGACGGTGGCGGTGGAGGTGTCCTCGCGCATGATCGGGAACGACAGCGGGGTGATCACCAGGTTGCCGCTGATCAGCAGTGGCAGCGGGATGCGGATGGAGTCGCGGGCCGGGGCCAGGCCGCTCTGCACCACGATCAGCACGTCGCTTTCCTTGTCGTTGCGCTTGCCTGCGCTCTTGTCCAGGTCGAGTAGCGCCTGCTCCAGCAGCGGGGTGTTGGGCAGCAGTTCGGCGGCCTTGCGGTAGCCCGGCGCGGCGAGGCCCTGTTCGCCGAGGGCCTCGTAGACGTAGCCGGACAGGTAGTGGCTGAAGGCGCTCTGGTAGCTGTTCTTCAGGTTGATGACTTCCGGGGCGTCCAGAGCGGCGACCGGGTAGCCCTTGAGGTCCTTGTACTCGGTCTTGACCCCTTCCTTGTCAGCTTCTTCCTCGCGCTTGAGGTATTCCTTGTCGCGCAGCTCGGCGATCACCGCTTCGCGTTCGTGGGTCTTCTTGATCTCGGTACGGGCGCCGTCGAAATCGTTCTGCGCCAGCAGGTTGAGGGCCATCTGCGTGGTCAGCATGACCTTTTCGTAGTCATAGCCTTCGTAGCGGCGCACCTTGTCGTTGACCAGGTAGCTGCCGAACTGGCTGAGGTACTTGGCGGTGTCGAGCTTTACCGACTCTTCCCACTTGAAGACCATGCCGTCGGCTTCGCGCCAGGCGCTCTGGCTGCCGGCCAGGTCACCCTTGGAGCGCAGCAGTTCGCCCTTTTCGAACCAGTAGAGCAGGTCCTTGTCCTCGCCCTTGTTGTTCTTCTCCAGCACGGCGAGGGCGGCGTCGACATTGCCGGCGCTCAGGTGCTGGTTGGTTTCCTTGAGTTCGTTGTCGTAGCTGCGGAAGACCGCGCAGCCGGTCAGTTGAGTGGCCACGAACAGTGTGGCAAGCGTGAGGACGCGGGATTTCATTACTTCTTCCCTGAGTGTTGGCGGAGTCTTTTCGAATCGATACGTCCGAAAAGTTATTATTTGTCTTTCACAAATTCCGAATGGCTATATCGAAAGGCGTGACGTATTAGGCGCGATTTCCCTGCGAGCCAGGCGCACCGAGTTGTTACAACCAGTGAGAGCCATCAGAGGTGCCATTATCCCCGAAGTGCTGGACGAACGGTATTTTTCCCCGTGATGAAAGTGGCAATTAATGAAATTGTTGCTAATTTTTACGATTCGCCTTGAGCCCGCCCGGACGGCGGTGAACAATATTCGCCTCATCGACGACGTCCGAGACTGTCCCATGATTTCCCCCTCCCGCTTGATCGCCTGGCTGCTGTGGCCAGTGCTGGCCCTTGGTAGTGCCGCGGCACTGGCCGAACCTGTCGAGGGAGCGGCGAAGGCCCTGCACCTGCTGGATTACATCGGTGCCGACTACCCGGCGAGCGTCGAGTCGGGCAAGGTCATCGACGAGGCCGGCTATCGCGGGCAGCTGAAATCCATCGACACCCTCCAGGGCGTGCTCGCCGGCTTGCCCGAGCGCCCGCAGCGCAAGGCGCTGGAGGACGGCGTGACGGTGTTGCGCCAGGCGATCGACGCGCGTCAGGACAGCGCCGGCGTGACCCGCCAGGCGCGGCAGCTCGGGGCCGAGCTCGCGCTGGCCTACGAGGTCGCCCTGGCGCCCTTGATCACCCCCGATCCAACCCGCGGTGCGCCGCTGTATGCCCAGCATTGCTCGGTCTGCCACGGTGACAGCGGGACCGGCGATGGCCCGGCGGGTGTCGGCCTGGAGCCTGCGCCGAGCAACCTGCGCGACGCCGCACGGCTCGATCGCCTGAGCCTCTACGACCTCTACAACACCCTCGGCCTTGGCATCGAAGGCACTGACATGCCGTCCTTCGCCGACCAGCTCGACGAACGCCAGCGCTGGGACCTGGCCACTTACATCGCCAGCTTCACCGCCGACCCGGCCAAGGCCGCCGGCGACAAGACCTTCAGCCTGGGCGACCTGGCGCGCCAGACGCCGGCTGAAGTCGAAGCCAGCCAGGGCCATGATGCGCTGTCGACCTTCCGTGCCCAGCGGGCCAAGCCACCGCAAGTCAAGCGCGGCCCGGGGCAGTTGCTCGACTACACCGCCAGCACCCTCGACAAGAGCCTGGTGGCCTACCGGGACGGCGACCACGAGCAGGCCTATGACCTGTCGGTGGCGGCCTACCTGGAGGGCTTCGAACTGGTGGAAAGCTCCCTGGACAACGTCGACAGCGTCGTGCGCAAGGACACCGAGAAGGCCCTGATGGCCTACCGTCAGTCGCTGCAGGACGGCCTGCCGCTGGAGCAGGTGCAAGGCAAGCTGGGCCTGGCCAAGGCCAAGCTCAAGGAATGCGCCGGCCTGCTCGGTGGCGATGGCCTGAGCTGGTCGCTGAGCTTCATTTCCGGCCTGTTGATCCTGCTGCGCGAAGGTCTTGAGGCGATCCTGGTGCTGGCGGCGATCCTCGCCTTCCTGCGCAATACCGGCCAGCAGGCGGCGGTGCGCAGCGTCAATATCGGCTGGGGCCTGGCGCTGGTGGCGGGCTTCGCGACCTGGGCGCTGGCGGCCTACGTGATCGACGTCGGTGGCGCCCAGCGCGAACTGCTGGAAGGCTGCACGGCGATGTTCGCCTGCGTGATGGTGCTCTGGCTCGGCGTGTGGATGCACGACCGCCGGCACGCTGCTGCGTGGCAGGGCTACATCAAGAGCAGCCTGGTCGGCGGCGGTGGTCGCTTCGGCTTCGCCGTGCTGTCGTTCTTCTCGGTGTACCGCGAGCTGTTCGAAGTGATCCTGTTCTACGAAACCCTGTGGCTGCAGGCTGGCCCTGCGGGCCACCAGGCGGTGCTGGCCGGTGGCGGCACGGCGCTGGTGCTGCTGGTGGGTCTGGCCTGGATCATCCTGCGCGGCTCGGCCAGGCTGCCGCTGTCGCTGTTCTTCAGCATCAACGTGGCGCTGCTGTGCGCGCTGTCGGTGGTGTTCGCCGGACATGGCGTCAAGGCGCTGCAGGAAGCCGGCATCTTCGGTACTCACCCGGTGCCATTCTTCGACTTCGATTGGCTGGGCATCCACGCCGACCTTTACTCGCTGTCCGCCCAGGCGGCAGCGCTGCTGGCCATCGTCGTGCTCTACGGGCGCAGCTGGCTGGCCTCCCGTCGCGTGACGGCGTCCTGATTTGAAGCGGGGCGGGCAAGCAGCGATACTGCCCGCCCGTTTCAAGTCGTTGTGGAAAACTCCCTCATGCGTGTCTGGATCGACGCCGATGCCTGTCCGAAGCTGGCCAGGGATCAGGTCGTCAAATTCGCTCTAAAGCGTCAGTTCGAAGTGGTGATGGTGGCCGGTGGCCCTCAGGCCAAGCCGCCGTTTGCCCTGGTGAAGCTGATCGTCGTGCCCAGCGGGATGGATGCTGCCGACGATTACCTGGTCGAGCACGCGGTGCCGGGGGAACTGGTGATCTGCAGCGATGTGCCGCTGGCAGACCGCTTGATCAAGAAGGGCGTGGCCGCGCTGGACCCGCGCGGGCGAGAGTTCGACGAGCGGAACATGGGCGAGCGGCTGGCGGTGCGCAACCTGTTCACCGACCTGCGCGAGCAAGGGCAGGTCGGGGGCGGCCAGGCGGCCTATGGGGACAAGGACAAGCAGGCGTTCGCCAATGCGCTGGACCGGATCCTGACGCGGCTGGTGAAGCAATTCCCCGATTCATAAGGCCGCCGCACACTGTAGGAGCTGCGTTAGCTGCGAAGGACCGCGTTGCGGTCCTTCGCAGGCAAGCCAGCTCCTACAGTCTGTTGATTATTCCCCTTCGTGGGTCAGCTCCAGCACCCGGTCCACCAGCTTGTAGATCCCGCCCGCCGCCTCACTGATCGACTGCGCCAGCATGTAAGCCGGGGTACTCACCAGCTTGCGCTGGGTATCTTCGACGATGTCATGCACATCGCACTCTTCATGGGTGCCGCCCATCTTGACGATGGCCGCGCTGGTCTCGGCGTCGGTACCGATGGTGCAGACCACGCCGGGTCCGTAGATCTTCGCCGCCAGGGCCGGTGAGATGCAGATCAGGCCGACCGGCTTGCCCGCTTCGGCGAAGGCTTCGGCCAGGGCCAGGACATCCGGGTGCACGCTGCAGCCCGGACCATCGATGGCGAAGCTCGACAGGTTCTTCGCCGCACCGAAGCCGCCAGGCACGATCAGCGCGTCGAAATCATCGACATCGGCCTCGCGCAGGTCCTTGACGTTGCCGCGGGCGATCCGCGCCGACTCCACCAGCACATTGCGCGATTCGGGCATTTCCTCGCCGGTCAGGTGGTTGATCACGTGCATCTGCGCGATGTTCGGCGCGAAGCACTGCACCTGGGCGCCACGCTGGTCGAGGCGCAGCAGGGTGATCACGCTCTCGTGGATTTCCGCGCCGTCGTAGACGCCGCAGCCTGACAGAATCACAGCCACTTTTTTAGTCATGCTTCCTACTCCCGTTTCGAGGCGCTAAATGTCGTCTAGTTTGGCAGTTGTCGCCATAGGGATTACAGCTTTGTAGGCCTAATCTTGATCCATTGCCTGAAAATGGACCTGCCATGGACTTCATCCTGTATGCCGTGCCGTTTTTCTTCGTGCTGATCGCCGTGGAACTGCTTGCCGACCGCTGGCGGGGCACGCGCAATTACCGCGTGGCCGATACCGTCAACAGCTTGAGTGCCGGGGTCTTGTCCACCACGTTCGGCCTGCTGACCAAGGGCGTTGGCCTGGTGACCTATGCCATCGCCGTCGAGCATCTGGCGCTGTTCCAGTTGCCCGCCGAGGCCTGGTGGGTGTGGGTGGCAGCCTTCGTCGCCTACGACTTCTGCTACTACTGGCTGCACCGTTTCGGCCATGAACGCAACATCCTCTGGGCCGCGCATTCGGTGCATCACCAGAGCGAGGACTACAACCTCTCGACCGCCCTGCGCCAGACCAGCACCGGCTTCCTTCTGTCGTGGATCTTCTACTTGCCGCTGGCGGTGCTGGGCGTGCCGCTGCTGGTATTCGTCAGTGTCGGCGCGCTGAACCTGCTGTACCAGTTCTGGGTGCACACCCGGCATATCCCCAAGCTGGGCTGGTACGAATGGCTGTTCGTCACGCCGTCCAATCATCGCGTCCACCATGCACAAAACCCTCTGTACTTGGATCGCAACTATGGCGGTGTGTTCATTATCTGGGACCGCCTGTTCGGCACCTTCCAGCCCGAGGAGGATGCCGAACCGGTGATTTTCGGGGTGACTACGCCGCTGGCCAGCTGGAACCCGCTGTGGGCCAACCTGCAGTTCTACGCCCAGTTGTGGAGCGATGCGCGGCGCGCGGAACGCTGGCAGGACAAGCTGCGCATCTGGTTCATGCCCACCGGCTGGCGCCCGGAGGATGTGGCGCGGCGTTATCCACAGGCCAGGCAGGACCTGGCCAATTTCCGCAAGTTCGAGGTGCCACTGGCCTGGCCGCGGCAGGTCTACGTGGTGTTGCAGTTCGCCGTGTACGTGGCGCTGGGCAGTTACCTGATGAACGCTGGCGCGGGGTTGCCGCAGCCGGCCTTGCTGCTCGGTGCGCTGGTGATGGGGTTTGGGTTGTTCGTGCTGGGGGCGGCCCTGGAGAACCGCCCCTGGGCCATGCGCCTGGAGTTGCTGAGACTGGCGCTGTGCCCGCCTGCTTTCGCCCTGGCGGGCTGGACCGGCTTAGCGCCGGTCACCACCTTCGGATGGGTCTTGCTGATCGCTTACAGTCTGCTCAGCCTTGTTGGCCTGTATATCAGCCGCTTCCTGCCTGGCGATACGCGCAGCCTTGAAGCGTCGGCGCAGCCACAGGCAGCCACCGAGCAGCAGCAGGCCGCCGAGCACCCATAGCTCGTATTTCTTCACGTTGCCCAGCAGGCCTTCGAGAATGGCGCCGAAGTGATAGGCGGCGGCGCCGAGGGCCAGGGCCCAGATCGCCGCGCCGATGCCGTTGAGCAGCAGGTAGCGCCGCGGCGGATAGCCGGACAGGCCGATCGCCACCGGCATCACCGTGCGCAGGCCGTAGACGAAGCGGAAGCTCAGCACCCAGATATCCGGATGGCGGCGCACGTGCTCCAGGGCCCGGTCACCCATCATCTGCCAGCGCGGCTTGCGCGCCAGCAACTTGCGCCCATGCCGACGGCCCATGAAGTACCAGAGCTGGTCGCCTGCATAGCTGCCGAAGAAGGCCACCAGCACCACCAGGTTGATATCCATGTATCCGCGGAACGCCAGGAATCCGGCAAGCACCAGGATGGTCTCGCCTTCAAAGAACGTACCTAGAAAGAGGGCAAAGTAGCCAAAATCTTGCAGGAATTGTTGAAGCATTTTCGGGATGCTGGCGAAATGAACGCGCAGCCTACCCCTTCGAGCGCTCTTGGGAAAGTGTCCAAATGTGTCTCGACGTGAACAATTCCTACAGGGGACAATGCCTGCGTCTGTAGGTCGCAGGGTTATCCCCGCCTGTCACACAAGCGTCATAATGGCCGCTTATAACTGTCGCGCCCGCCTGTTCGCGCGGGCTCAGGAGTCTGCCGTGAGCTTTACCCCTGCCAATCGCCTGTTCCCCGCTACCCGCCTGCGTCGCAACCGCCGCGACGATTTTTCCCGTCGCCTGGTTCGTGAGAATGTTCTGACCGTCGATGACCTGATCCTGCCGGTATTCGTGCTTGACGGTGAAAACCGTCGTGAGGAAGTCGCCTCCATGCCGGGCGTCGAGCGCCTGAGCATCGACCTGCTGCTGGAAGCGGCGGCGGAATGGGTCGACCTGGGCATCCCGGCCCTGGCCCTGTTCCCGGTGACCCCGGCGGAGAAGAAATCCCTCGATGGCGCCGAAGCCTGGAACCCCGATGGCATCGCCCAGCGCGCCACCCGCGCACTGCGTGCCCGTTTCCCCGAGCTGGGCGTGATCACCGACGTCGCCCTCGACCCGTTCACCACCCACGGCCAGGACGGCATCCTCGATGAAGAGGGTTACGTCCAGAACGACATCACCGTCGACGCCCTGGTCCGCCAGGCCCTGTCCCATGCCGACGCCGGCGCCCAGGTGGTGGCCCCTTCGGACATGATGGACGGTCGCATCCAGGCCATTCGCGAAGCGCTGGAACTGGCCGGCCACGTGAATGTCCGCATCATGGCCTACTCGGCCAAGTACGCCAGCGCCTATTATGGTCCGTTCCGCGATGCGGTCGGTTCGGCGCTCAATCTGGGCAAGGCCAACAAGGCTTCCTACCAGATGGATCCGGCCAACACCAACGAGGCGCTGCATGAAGTGGCGGCCGACCTCAGCGAAGGCGCCGATATGGTCATGGTCAAGCCAGGCATGCCGTATCTGGATATCCTTCAGCGGGTCAAGGACGAGTTCAAGGTACCGACCTTCGTTTACCAGGTCAGTGGCGAATACGCGATGCACATGGCTGCGATCCAGAATGGCTGGCTCTCCGAGGGCGTCATTCTCGAATCGCTCACCGCTTTCAAGCGAGCGGGCGCCGACGGCATCCTCACGTACTTCGCCGTACGTGCCGCACAATTGATGAGAGGGCAGTAACGCCCTTCAGGAACGCAAGATGAATAACGAAGCACTGATCGAAGCTGCTGTGAAGGACGTCAAGGAAGTACCGGCCGCACCCGAGCCGATGCTGGAAACCCCGCCGGAGCCCGAAGTGGTGCCGGCGCCGGCGGCGGAAGCGCCGGCGGTCGCGCCCGTGCCGGCTGTCGCCGTGCCGGGCCTGGATGACAGCAGCCTGTACATCCATCGCGAGCTGTCGCAGCTGCAGTTCAACATCCGCGTGCTGGAACAGGCGCTGGATGAGTCCTACCCCTTGCTGGAGCGGCTGAAATTCCTGCTGATCTTCTCCAGCAACCTGGACGAGTTCTTCGAGATTCGTGTTGCGGGCCTGAAGAAGCAGATCACCTTCGCCCGTGAACAGGCCGGCGCCGACGGCCTGCAGCCGCACCAGGCGCTGGCGCGCATCAGCGACCTGGTGCACAGCGAAGTGCAGCGCCAGTACGCGATCCTCAACGACGTGCTGTTGCCAGAGCTGGAGAAGCACCAGATCCGCTTCATCCGTCGCCGTCACTGGACGGTCAAGCTCAAGACCTGGGTGCGGCGTTTCTTCCGCGACGAGATCGCACCGATCATCACCCCGATCGGCCTCGACCCGACCCACCCGTTCCCGCTGCTGGTGAACAAGAGCCTGAACTTCATCGTCGAGCTGGAGGGCGTCGATGCCTTCGGTCGCGACTCCGGCCTGGCGATCATCCCGGCGCCGCGCCTGCTGCCGCGGATCATCCGCGTGCCGGAAGAAGTCGGCGGTCCTGGCGACAACTACGTATTCCTGTCGTCGATGATCCACGCCCACGCCGATGACCTGTTCCAGGGCATGAAGGTCAAGGGCTGCTACCAGTTCCGCCTGACCCGCAACGCCGACCTGGCGCTGGATTCGGAAGATGTCGAAGACCTGGCCCGCGCCCTGCGCGGCGAGCTGTTCTCCCGTCGCTACGGTGACGCGGTGCGCCTGGAAGTCGCCGATACCTGCCCGAAACACCTGTCCGACTACCTGCTCAAGCAGTTCAGCCTGAGCGAGAGCGAGCTGTACCAGGTCAACGGTCCGGTCAACCTGACCCGCCTGTTCAGCATCACCGGCCTGGACAGCCATCCGGAGCTGCAATACACGCCGTTCACCCCGGCGATCCCCAAGCTGTTGCAGAACAGCGAGAACATTTTCAGCGTGGTGGGCAAGCAGGACATCCTGCTGATGCACCCGTTCGAGTCCTTCACCCCGGTGGTGGACATGCTGCGCCAGGCGGCCAAGGACCCTCACGTCCTCGCCGTGCGCCAGACCCTGTACCGCAGCGGTGCCAACTCGGAAATCGTCGATGCGCTGGTGGACGCCGCGCGTAACGGCAAGGAAGTCACCGCGGTCATCGAGCTGCGCGCGCGCTTCGACGAAGAGTCCAACCTGGCCATGGCCAGCCGCCTGCAAGCGGCCGGCGCGGTGGTGATCTACGGCGTGGTCGGTTTCAAGACCCACGCCAAGATGATGCTGATCCTGCGTCGCGAAGCCGGCGAGATCGTCCGCTACGCGCACCTGGGTACCGGCAACTACCACGCCGGCAACGCCCGCCTGTACACCGACTACAGCCTGCTGACCTCCGACGACGCCCTGTGCGAGGACGTCGGCAAGCTGTTCAGCCAGCTGATCGGGATGGGCAAGACCCTGCGCATGAAGAAGCTGCTGCACGCGCCTTTCACCCTGAAGAAAGGCATGCTCGACATGATTGCCCGGGAAACCCAGTTCGCCCTGGAAGGCAAGCCGGCGCACATCATCGCCAAGTTCAACTCGCTGACCGATCCGAAGATCATCCGCGCGCTGTACAAGGCCAGCCAGTCCGGCGTTCGCATCGACCTGGTGGTGCGTGGCATGTGCTGCCTGCGTCCGGGCATCGCCGGGGTGTCGCACAACATCCAGGTGCGCTCGATCATCGGCCGTTTCCTGGAACACACCCGGGTCTTCTATTTCCTCAATGGCGGCGACGAACAGATCTTCCTGTCCAGTGCCGACTGGATGGAGCGCAACCTCGACAAGCGCGTCGAGACCTGCTTCCCGGTGGAAGGCAAGAAATTGCTGCTGCGGGTGAAGAAGGAGCTGGAAGGCTACCTGACCGACAACACCCACGCGTGGATCCTGCAACCGGACGGCCGCTACGTGCGCAGCACGCCGACCGGCAACCAGAACCCGCGCAGTGCCCAGGCGACCTTGCTGGAGCGCCTGAGCAACCCGGTGCTTATCGTACGCTGAGGATGAAGCCGACCCGGGTCAGCCACTCGGCCTCCTGGTCGAAGTCGGCCTGGGTCAGCTGGTTTTCCTGCAGCCACCCATCCGGGAAGGCGACCGCCAGGCTGTCGCCGCTGGCGTGGAGCTCCACCTTCGGCATCTGCTGGTTGCCGCGGATGTGGTGGAACAGGATGGCAAAGCGCAGCAGCACGCACAGGCGGATCAGCTTCACGCCTTCGTCGCCGAACTCGGCGAACTTGTCCTTGGGAATGTTGCGGCGGTGGCCGCGCACCAGCAGGGCCAGCATCTGCTGGTCCTCGCGGGAGAAGCCGGCCAGGTCGGAGTGTTCGATCAGGTAGGCGCCGTGCTTGTGGTAATGGTAGTGGGCGATATCCAGGCCCACTTCATGCACCTTGGCCGCCCAGCCCAGCAGTTCACGCCAGATTCCCTCTTCGAGATCCCATGCCTTGGCCACCTGGTCGAAGGCATGCAGCGCCTTGCGCTCGACCCGTGCGGCCTGGCCCTGGTCGACGTGGTAGCGCTCCATCAGCGAGGTGAGGGTGCGTTCGCGCACGTCCTCGTGGTGATGGCGGCCGAGCAGGTCGAACAGCACGCCTTCGCGCAGGGCCCCGTCGCAATGGTCCATGCGTTGCAGTTCTAGGGCGTCGAAGATGGCTTCGAGGATCGCCAGGCCGGCCGGGAAGATCGCCCGGCGATCGGGCTTGACGCCATCGAAGTCGATCTTGTCGGTCTCGCCCAGCTTGAACAGCTTGCGCTTGACCCAGGCCAGGCCCTCGGCGTTGACCTCGCCGCTGCCCAGGCCGCCGGCCTTGATCGCCGAGCCGATGGCGCGGATGGTGCCGGAGGAGCCGATGGCCTCGTCCCAGCCCAGGCGGTGCAGGGCTGTCTCGATACTCATCAGCTCCAGGCGCGCCGCGGTGTAGGCCTGGGCGTAGCGTGCGGGGGTGATCTTGCCGTCGCGGAAATAGCGCTGGGTGAAGCTCACGCAGCCCATCTGCAGGCTCTCGCGCAGCAGCGGTTCGAAGCGCTGGCCGATGATGAATTCGGTACTGCCGCCGCCGATGTCGGCCACCAGGCGCTTGCCCGGGGTGTCGGCGAGGGTGTGGGAAACGCCCAGGTAGATGAGGCGGGCCTCTTCACGGCCAGAAATCACTTCCACCGGATGGCCAAGGATTTCCTCTGCGCGACGGATGAATTCGCCGCGATTGCGCGCTTCGCGCAGGGCGTTGGTGCCGACGATGCGCACCGAACCCTGGGGCATGCCGTTGATCAACTGGGAGAAGCGCTTGAGGCAGTCGAGGCCGCGCTGCATGGATTCTTCGCTGAGCTGGCGCTCTTCATTGATGCCGGCCGCCAGTTGAACCTTCTCGCCGTTGCGCTCGAGGATGCGGATCTCGCTGTGATGGGCCTTGGCTACAACCATGTGGAAGCTGTTGGAGCCCAGGTCGATGGCGGCGATCAGGGACAGGTTCTTGGCGGAGGATTGGGGCATGGTAGTGATTTCTCGGTCGTTAACCTGGCAATCCTGCCACGATAGTCGGCTGACGCCAACGCGGGGCTATCCAGGGCTTGATGTGGCGCAGTTTCGCGTAGGAAATGTGTCTTTTGTGTGACAGTCGATACGCCGAATCATCAACTATCATAGACAGACTCAATCGGTTGCGACTTCCTGTCGACAGACAGGGCGGCTATGATGGGCGACGATTTTTTGCTTCCGAACTTGGAGATTTCCATGAGCGACCTGATCAAATACGTCACCGACGCCACTTTCGAGGCCGAAGTGCTGCAGGCCCAAGGCCCTGTACTGTTGGACTACTGGGCTGAGTGGTGTGGTCCTTGCAAGATGATCGCTCCTGTCCTGGACGACATCGCCGAGGACTACGCGGGCCAGTTGATCGTTGCCAAGCTGAACATCGACGAAAACCCGGATACTCCGGCCAAGAACGGCGTTCGCGGCATCCCGACCCTGATGCTGTTCAAGAACGGCCAAGTCGAGGCTACCAAGGTTGGCGCGCTGTCGAAATCGCAGCTCAAAGCCTTCCTCGACGCTCATATCTGAGCCTCGAAAAAGCCCCGCATTTGTCGGGGCTTTTCTCTTTCTGGTGACTAGACGCCAGAAAAAGCAGGTGTTACATTCGGCCTCGCACTGATTCTCCAGTGCCCCCTGCACGCCCGTCGCCGCATTCCAATTCGAATTCAGTACGCGATCTTTCGCCTCCCGCGGCGCGGCTTCATTAAGCCAGATGCTTAATCTCTCCCTTCTTACATGATTACTCCATTCCCCTTATGAACCTGACTGAACTCAAGCAAAAGCCGATTACCGATCTGCTCGAAATGGCCGAACAGATGGGCATAGAAAATATGGCCCGTTCGCGCAAGCAGGATGTGATTTTCTCCCTGCTGAAAAAGCACGCCAAAAGCGGCGAGGAAATTTCCGGTGACGGCGTGCTGGAGATTCTCCAGGACGGTTTCGGCTTCCTGCGTTCGGCGGATTCCTCCTACCTGGCCGGCCCTGACGACATCTACGTCTCGCCAAGCCAGATCCGTCGCTTCAACCTGCGCACCGGCGACACCATCGTCGGCAAGATCCGGCCGCCGAAAGAGGGCGAGCGTTACTTCGCACTGCTGAAGGTCGATACCATCAACTTCGACCGTCCGGAAAACGCGAAGAACAAGATCCTGTTCGAAAACCTGACGCCGCTGTTCCCCAACGAGCGGCTGAAGATGGAAGCCGGCAACGGCTCCACCGAAGACCTCACCGGTCGCGTGATCGACCTCTGCGCCCCGATCGGCAAAGGCCAGCGCGGCCTGATCGTCGCCCCGCCGAAAGCGGGCAAGACCATCATGCTGCAGAACATCGCGGCGAACATCACCCGCAACAACCCCGAGTGCCACCTGATCGTCCTGCTGATCGACGAGCGCCCGGAAGAAGTGACCGAGATGCAGCGCACCGTGCGCGGCGAAGTGGTCGCCTCCACCTTCGACGAGCCGCCGACCCGTCACGTGCAAGTGGCCGAGATGGTCATCGAGAAGGCCAAGCGCCTGGTCGAGCACAAGAAGGACGTGGTCATCCTGCTCGACTCCATCACCCGTCTGGCCCGCGCCTACAACACCGTGATCCCGAGTTCCGGCAAGGTCCTGACCGGTGGTGTCGACGCCCACGCCCTGGAGAAGCCGAAGCGTTTCTTCGGTGCCGCGCGTAACATCGAGGAAGGCGGTTCGCTGACCATCATCGCCACCGCGCTGGTCGAGACCGGCTCGAAGATGGACGAAGTGATCTACGAAGAGTTCAAGGGTACCGGCAACATGGAGCTGCCCCTGGACCGTCGCATTGCCGAGAAGCGTGTGTTCCCGGCCATCAACATCAACCGTTCCGGTACCCGTCGCGAAGAGCTGCTGACCGCCGACGACGAACTGCAGCGCATGTGGATCCTGCGCAAGCTGCTGCACCCGATGGACGAGATCGCCGCCATCGAGTTCCTGGTCGACAAGCTCAAGCAGACCAAGACCAACGACGAGTTCTTCCTGTCGATGAAGCGCAAGTAAGCACTCGCCACACGCAAGAGCCGGGGAAACCCGGCTTTTTGCTATCTGTCTTTCAGACTATTCTGACCGGCCCGGTTCGGCGCTACACTGCCAACCCCGACCGATACGGCCAACACGAGGCTCACGCATGCAGTATCGCGATTTGCGCGACTTTATCCGTGGCCTGGAACAGCGCAACGAACTCAAGCGCATCCAGGTCCCCATTTCGCCGGTCCTGGAAATGACTGAAGTCTGCGACCGCACGCTGCGGGCCAAGGGGCCGGCACTGTTGTTCGAGCGTCCCACCGGTTACGACATCCCGGTGCTGGGCAACCTGTTCGGCACCCCGGAGCGGGTGGCCATGGGCATGGGCGCCGAATCCACCGAGGAACTGCGCGAGATCGGCAAGCTGCTGGCCTTCCTCAAGGAGCCGGAGCCGCCGAAAGGCCTGAAGGACGCCTGGTCGAAACTGCCGATATTCAAGAAGGTCGTGTCCATGGCGCCGAAGGTGGTCAAGGACGCGCCGTGCCACGAAGTGGTCATCGAGGGCGACGACGTCGACCTGGCCATGCTGCCGATCCAGCATTGCTGGCCGGGCGACGTCGCACCGCTGATCACCTGGGGCCTGACCGTCACCCGCGGGCCGAACAAGGAACGCCAGAACCTGGGCATCTATCGCCAGCAGGTGATCGGCCGCAACAAGGTGATCATGCGCTGGCTGAGCCACCGCGGCGGCGCCCTGGACTACCGCGAATGGTGCGAGAAGAACCCCGGCAAGCCGTTCCCGGTGGCCGTGGCCCTGGGCGCCGATCCGGCGACCATCCTCGGCGCGGTGACCCCGGTGCCGGACACCCTTTCCGAATACGCCTTTGCCGGCCTGCTGCGGGGCAACCGCACCGAACTGGTGAAGTGCCGTGGCAGCGACCTGCAGGTCCCGGCCACTGCGGAAATCATCCTCGAAGGCGTGATCCATCCGGGCGAGACCGCGCCGGAAGGCCCCTACGGCGACCACACCGGCTACTACAACGAAGTCGACAGCTTCCCGGTGTTCACCATCGAGCGCATCACCCACCGCACCAAGCCGATCTACCACAGCACCTACACCGGCCGGCCGCCGGATGAGCCGGCGATCCTCGGCGTGGCGCTGAACGAAGTGTTCGTGCCGATCCTGCAGAAGCAGTTCCCCGAGATCACCGACTTCTACCTGCCGCCGGAAGGCTGCTCGTACCGCATGGCGGTGGTGACCATGAAGAAGCAGTACCCGGGGCACGCCAAGCGCGTAATGCTGGGTGTCTGGTCGTTCCTGCGACAGTTCATGTACACCAAGTTCGTTATCGTCACCGACGACGATGTCAATGCGCGGGACTGGAACGATGTGATCTGGGCCATCACCACGCGCATGGACCCCAAGCGCGACACGGTGCTGATCGACAACACGCCGATCGACTACCTGGACTTCGCCTCGCCGGTCTCGGGCCTCGGCTCGAAGATGGGCCTGGACGCCACCAACAAGTGGCCGGGCGAGACCACCCGCGAATGGGGCCGGGTCATCGTCAAGGACGAAGCCGTCACCAAGCGGATCGATGAGCTGTGGAACCAGTTGGGAATAGATTGATGCAGGTGACCTTGCAGCCGTCCGGTGCGGTGATGACCCTCAACCCGGGCGAGAGGATTCTGGAAGCGGCGCAGCGCCTGGGTTACGACTGCCCGCAGAGCTGTCGCAACGGCAACTGCCACGTCTGCGCCGCGCTGCTGGTGGAAGGCAGCGTGCGCCAGGACGGCGAGGTGCGCGATCACGGTGAGCTGTTCACCTGCATAGCCGAGCCGCTGGAAGACTGCGTGCTGCTGTGGGACGGCGTGCTGGCCCTGGGCGAGCTGCCGGTTCGCTCGCTGGCCTGCCAGGTCAGCGATTGCAGCAACGTCGGTGGCGATGTCTGGCGCGTGCGCCTGCGTGCCCCGGCAGGCAAGCCGCCGCGCTATCACGCCGGGCAGTACCTGATGATCCAGCGCGAAAGCGGCGACAAGGCGGCGTTCTCGCTGGCGTCGGCACCGCACCGTGGGCGAGACCTGGAACTGCACGTGCTGGCCCGTGAGCAAAGCGCACAAGACCTGATCGCCCAGTTGCAGCGCAATCGCATGGCGCGCATCGAGCTGCCTTTCGGTGATACCCACCTGGCGGAATTGCCGGACGGCCCGTTGGTGCTGATCGCCGCTGGCACCGGCATGGCGCAGATGCACAGCCTGATCGAGCATTGCCGGGTCCGTGGCTTCCAGCATCCGGTCCACCTGTACTGGGGCGTGCGCCGGCCCGAGGACTTCTACGAAATCGAGGAATGGCTGCAATGGCAGCAGTTGCCCAACCTGTTCCTGCACAAGGTGGTCAGCGACCTGTGCGATTGGGAAGGGCGTTGCGGGCTGTTGCACGAAGCGGTCTGCGAGGACATTGACGACCTGTCGCGAATCCACGTGTACGCCAGCGGCTCGCCCGCCATGGTCTATGCCACCCTCGATGCCCTGGTGAATGCCGGCATGGATGCGCACCAGATGCGTGCCGATGTATTCGCTTATGCACCACGCGGGTAACTTCGGTAATAAGGCGCGTTGCAATGACGCGCCTTGTTTAAATAACCAAGCGTGCAAGTAAAGCTTATAAGCGGTGCCTTCCTTTAATTGTTGCGCGCGCTGCGAAAAAGTATCGCTACACTTGCAAGAGTACAGTCAAATTTTCCGAAATCCCCGTGAACAGGGGCTTTGAGCGCGACGGGACTTGCTGACATACCGTTATCTGCCGTACGGTAAGTGTTCACCGAGTGTGTTGGCTTTATAGTGAGCTACTTCGGTAGTTCACGAGGATCTTTGGCGGCTGCTATGTCGGTACTTGAACCTGCACCTTTCCCCCTGGCGTATCCGCCGGTGCTTGATTTCGGACAGCAATTGTCCCGGGAACAACTTCTCGACTCCATGCAGAAGACCATGGCCCTGCATAAGGGTGGCCCTGTCTGGCTGTTTGCCTACGGCTCGCTGATCTGGCGGCCGGAGTGCCAGTCCACCGAGCGTCGTCGCGGGCGG
Organism: Pseudomonas ulcerans; assembly: GCF_036324125.1. Classification (NCBI taxonomy): domain Bacteria; kingdom Pseudomonadati; phylum Pseudomonadota; class Gammaproteobacteria; order Pseudomonadales; family Pseudomonadaceae; genus Pseudomonas; species Pseudomonas ulcerans. The sequence goes on from NZ_JAZDQN010000005.1 coordinate 64,259, forward strand.
GTGCATGGTTATCACCGTGGCCTGTATCTCTGGTCCCATGAGCATCGCGGCACGCCGGAATGTCCGGGGTTGGTGTTCGGCCTGGATCGTGGGGGTTCCTGCAGCGGCTTTGCCTATCGCTTGCCGGAAGAGACCTTGCAGGATTCGCTGCTGGCGCTGTGGCAGCGGGAGATGCCGTACCCGGCGTATCGCCCGCACTGGCTGAATTGCCGGCTGGACGACGGCAGCAAGGTGCAGGCCCTGGGCTTCGTGCTGGAGCGGCATCTGCCGTGCTACGCGGGCAACCTGCCGGACAGCCTGCTCAGTCATATCCTGGCCAGCGCCAAAGGGCGCTATGGCACGACCCGGGACTATGTGGAGCAGACGCTGCAGGCGCTGCGCAGCCATGCGATGCCGGATCGGAACCTGGAGGCGCGGTATCGGCGCTGCCATTCGCAGCAAGGGAATTGATGGTGTTGCCGAGGGCCCTATCGCTGGCTTGCCAGCGATGAGGCCCTCGCGTCTTACCTCACTTTCACGACCAACTTGCCCACTGCCTTCCGGCTAGCCAGTTGCGCAATGGCCTCCCCAGCCTCCGCCAACGGATACGTCTTCGAAACCAGAGGCTTCAACTTCCCTTCCGCATACCAGGCAAACAACTGCCTGAAGTTCGCCGCATTATCCGCCGGCTGCCGCTGTGCGAACGATCCCCAGAACACCCCGAGCACCGCGCCGCCCTTGAGCAGCATCAGGTTCACCGGCAACTCCGGGATCCGCCCGCTGGCAAAACCCACCACCAGCAGCCGGCCATTCCACGCCAGCCCACGCACGGCCTGGTCGAACAGGTCGCCACCGACCGGGTCGTAGATGACGTCCACGCCCTTGCCGCCGGTCAGGCGCTTGATCTCGTCCTTCAGGCTGGCCTGGCTGTAGTCGATCAGATCGTCCGCACCTGCCGCGCGAGCGGTTTCCAGTTTCTCGGCGCTGCTGGCGGCGGCAATCACCCGTGCGCCCAGGGCCTTGCCGATTTCCACCGCCGCCAGGCCGACACCGCCGGACGCTCCCAGCACCAGCAGGGTCTCGCCCGCCTGCAACTGTCCGCGCTGGGTCAGCGCATGCATCGAAGTGCCATAGGTCATGCCGAAGGCCGAGGCGGTGACGAAGTCCATGCCTTCGGGAATCGGCATGACGTTGTAGGCCGGCACCGCCACCTGTTCGGCGAAGCTGCCCCAGCCGGTCAAGGCCATGACCCGGTCGCCGGCCTTGAACGCGCCGGCGTTCTCGCCCGCCATGGCGACTACCCCGGCCGCCTCACCGCCGGGCGAAAACGGCATCGGTGGCTGGAACTGGTACTTGCCCTCGATGATCAGGGTGTCAGGGAAGTTGACGCTGGCCGCATGCACGTCCAGGAGGATCTCGTTCTTCTTTGGCGTCGGGCTGGCGACGTCTTCCAGCACCAGGTCACGGGCCGGACCATGGGCTTTGCACAACACGGCTTTCATCGGGACTATTCCTTTGCGGGTGGTGGCCGATAAGTGTAGGTGTGCGAAGTGCCGGGTCAACGAGCATGGCCTGGCCTGAATAGGCCGGCATAAGCCAGCCCGGGCTTGGGTTTGCACGGTGCGCTGGGTATGCTGGCGGCCAACTGTTTCGAGGAGTGAATTCGTGAAAGCGTGGATCCTGGTGGTACTGGCATTGATGCTGCCCGCAGCGGCAATGGCCGAAGAAGAGAAGGAAGGCGCGGCACCCAAGGTGTCCTACATCAGCCTGACCCCGCCTTTCGTCGGCAACTACGCCCTCGACGGCAGCCCGCGCCTGCGCGTCTACAAGGCCGACGTGGCGCTGAAGGTCACCGGCGACGCCGATGCCGCCGCGGTCAAGCACCACGAGCCGCTGATCCGCAACCAGCTGGTGGCGCTGTTCACCCAGCAGACCCTGGATGCCATGAGCAACGTCGAGGCCAAGGAAAAACTGCGCCAGGAAGCGCTCAAGCAGGTGCAGCAGGTACTGGAGAACGAAGAAGGCCGTCCGGTCGTCGAAGACCTGCTCTTCAACAACCTGATCGTCCAGTAATCACGAGGCCAGGCTGCGGCGGAAGCGCGCCAGGGCGATCGCGAAGAACGCCAGGCCGATCGCCGCCAGGGCCAGCAGGTCCGGCCAGACCACGTTGGGCCCGGCGTCGCGGAACAGGATCGCGGCGCCGAGGCTGACGAAGTGGGTCGAGGGCGACAGCTGCATCACCCACTGCAACCACTGCGGCATGCTGTCCAGCGGCGTGCTGCCACCCGACAGCAGCAGCATCGGGATGATCACCGGGATCGCCAGCAGGCCGAACTGCGGAGTCGAGCGCGCCAGCGTGGCGAGGAAGATCCCCAGCGCGGTACTGGCGAACAGGTACAGCGCCGTCACCCCCAGGAACAGTCCCAGCGAGCCCGCCAGCGGCACGCCCAGCGCCCCCTTCACGATCACTTCCAGCGACACCCAGGTGCACAGCACCACCACCAGGGCGTTGCTGGCGATCTTCGCCAACATGATTTCCAGTGCGGTCAGCGGCAGCACCAGCAGGTGGTCGAGGGTGCCGTGCTCGCGTTCGCGCAGCAGCGCGGTGCCGGTGAGGATGATGGCGAGGATGGTGATGTTGTTGACGATCTGGATCACCGCGAGGAACCAGCCGCCTTCCAGGTTGGGGTTGAACAGCGCCCGGGGCTCCAGTTGGGCGGGTGACTGGCTGGCGGCGTTGGCATAGTCGAGCAGCTCGCGCTCGAAGATCCGCCCGATGTAGCCGGCCCCCATGAACGCCTGGCTCATGGCCGTGGCGTCGACGTTGACCTGGATTTCCGGCGAGCGGCCGGCCAGCAGGTCGCTGTGGAAATTCACCGGGATGTTGATGACGAAGGTGAACAGCCCGCTGTCCAGGCTGCGGTCCATCTGGTCGTAGGCCAGGGGCACGGCCGCCTGGAATTCCGGCGGTTGCAGGGCTTCGGTGAGCTTGCGCGAGATTGGGCTGTGGTCCTCGTCGACCACCGCGACGCTGGCATTGTGCACGCCGATCACCGAACCCGCTGCCGGCATGTAGATGGCTACGCTGAAGGCGTAGAGCAGGAACAGCAGCAGGACGCTGTCGTGGCGCAGGCTGGTCAGTTCCTTGAGGCCGAGACGCAGGATATGGGCAAGACGCTGCATCAGGCCTCCTGTTTCTTCAGCATGACCAGGCTCAGCCCGGTGAAGGCGGCGAAGAAGCCCAGCAGCGCCAGGCACTGTGGCCACAACTCGCGCAGGTCGAGGGCCTTGGTGAAGGTGCCGACGGCGATGTCGAGAAAGTAACCCGCCGGGAACAGCTGGCCCATCAGCGCCGCCGAGCCGTCGAGGGAGGAGCGCGGCACGATCAGCCCGGAAAACTGGATGGTCGGAAGGCTGGTGAGGATCATGGTGCCGAGGATCGCGGCGATCTGGGTACGGGTGAAGGCCGAGATCAGCAAGCCCAGGCTGGTGGTCGCCAGCAGGTACAACACCCCGCCACAGGCCAGGGCCAGGGCGCTGCCCTTGAACGGCACGCCGAACAGCCAGCGGTTCATCGCCACCAGCAGCGCCAGGTTGACCAGGCTCACTGCCAGGTAGGGCATCTGTTTGCCTAGAAGGAATTCCAGTCGGGTCAGTGGCGTGGCGTAGAAGTTGGTGATCGAGCCCAGTTCCTTCTCGCGGACGATGCCCAGGGCGGTGAGCATCGCCGGGATGAAGGCCAGGATCAGCGCCATCACCCCGGGGCCGATGGCGTTCACGCTGATCACGTCCTGGTTGTAGCGAAAGCGCGTCTCCAGCTTCACGGGCGCCTGGCGCGGCTGTGCCGGGCTGCTCAGGGCCGCCAGCTGTTCGAGGTTGGCCTGGTGCACGGCCTCGACGTAGTTGCGGCTGGTCTCGGCACGGAACGGCATGCCGCCATCCAGCCACGCGGCGACCACCGGCTGGCGCCCGGCCAGCAGATCGCGGCCGAAGCCCGGCGGGATCTCCAGGGCCAGCTTGATCTCCGAACGCTGCAGGCGTTGGTGTAATTGTTTCGGATCACGGATTGGCGGCTGTTCGGCGAAATAGCGCGAGCCGCGGAAGGCTTCCAGGTAGGCCCGGCTTTGCGGGCTCTGGTCCTGGTCGTAGACGGCGAAGGCGAGATTTTCCACGTCCAGGGAAATGCCGAAGCCGAAGATCACCATCATGAACAGCGCGCCAGCCAGGGCGAAGGCCAGGCGCACCTTGTCGCGCAGCAGCTCCTTGCCTTCGCGGCTGGCCACGGCGACCAGCCGGGTCAGGCTGAAGCCCCTGCGTGGCGGCGGGCTGGCGGGGGCCGCGGGGCTGTCGAGATGGGCTTCGGGCGTTTCCGGGGCGCCACCCTGGGCCTGTTCCAGGCAGGTGACGAAGGCATCTTCGAGGGTCTCGCCGCCGTACTGCAGCTGCAGCGCCGCCGGGGTGTCGCAGGCCAATACCTGGCCGGCGTGCATCAGGGAGATGCGGTCGCAGCGCAGGGCTTCGTTCATGAAGTGGGTGGAGAGGAAGATGGTCACGCCCTGGTCCCGCGACAGCTCGACCAGCAGCCGCCAGAAGTCGTCACGGGCGGCCGGGTCGACGCCCGAGGTGGGCTCGTCGAGGATCAGCACTTCCGGGCGGTGCAGTACCGCGACCGCCAGCGACAGGCGCTGGCGCAGGCCCAGGGGCAGGGCGCCGGATTGCTGGTCGGCGATATCGCCGAGGTCGAAGCGCTCGATCAGCTCGGCGATGCGCGGGGTGCTGTCGGACTTGCTCAGGTCGAACAGGCGAGCGTGCAGTTCCAGGTTCTGGCGCACGCTGAGTTCGCCGTACAGCGAGAAGCTCTGCGACATGAAGCCGACCCGCTTGCGCGTCGCCAGGTCCCCGGCGTCCACCGGCCGGCCGAGCAGGGTGGCGCTGCCCTCGCTGGCCGGCATCAGGCCGGTGAGGACCTTCATCGTGGTGGTCTTGCCGCAGCCGTTGGAGCCGAGGAAACCGAAGATCTCGCCGCGACCGATGGCGAAGCTGACCTTGTTCACCGCGGTGAAGTCGCCGAAGCGCAGGGTCAGGTCATGGGCCTCGATGGCGATGCCGGCGTCACCGGCATTTCGCGGCGGGATGTGCAGGGGCTCGACGGCGTCGTGGCTGTCGCCCTGGAAGTGGGTGAAGGCTTCGTCCAGCTTGCCGCTGGCCGTGACGCCGGCCAATTCCGCACTGGGCCCGGCGGCGATCAGCTTGCCGCGGTCGAGCATCAGGCAGTGCTCGAACTGTTCGGCCTCTTCCATGTAGGCGGTGGCCACCAGCAGGGTCAGTTGCGGGCGCTGCTGGCGCACACTGTCCACCAGTTCCCAGAAGCGCCGGCGCGACAGCGGGTCGACGCCGGTGGTGGGCTCGTCGAGGATCAGGAGGTCAGGCTCGTGGATCAGCGCGCAGCACAGGCCGAGTTTCTGCTTCATGCCGCCGGACAGCTTGCCCGCCGGACGTTCGGCGAAACGCAGCAGGTCGGTGGCCGCCAGCAGGGTGTGCATGCGCGCCTCGCACTCGGCGCGGGACAGGCCGAACAGGGTGGCGAAAAAGCGGATGTTCTCGCTGATCGACAGGTCCGGGTACAGGTTGCCGCCCAGGCCCTGAGGCATGAAGGCGATACGCGGGTACAGGCTGGCGCGGTGCGAGCGGCGCTGGATCGGGCCGCCGAGCACGTCGAGTTCACCCTCCTGCAGCTTCTTCACCCCGGCGATCAGGCCGAGCAGGGTGGATTTGCCGGCGCCGTCCGGGCCGATCAGCCCGCAGCGGGTGCCGGCGGGCAGTTCGAAGGCGATGTCCTGCAGGGCTTGCAGCGCACCATAGCGATGGGCAATACCGCTGGCGCGCAGGGCCGGGGCGTTCATTGCAGGTTGGCCGGCCAGTCCACAGGGGCCGTGCGCACGTAGCCGGCGCCGGGCATGCCGGGCTTGGCCTGGGGCACTGCGTCGGGGGCGGTCAGGCGCAGCTTGACCCTAAACACCAGCTTCTGCCGTTCGTCACGGGTTTCCACCTGCTTGGGAGTGAACTGCGCCTTTGCTGCGACGAAGGCGATTTTCGCCGGCAGCGCCTGCTCGGGCAGGGCGTCGAGAACGATGCGGGCTTGGTCGCCGACGGTGAGCCGGCCCGTGGTGGAAGCGGGCAGGTAGAGGTTCATGTACTGGTCGCTGGGGTCGATCAGCAGCAACACGCGACCGCCGGCACCGAGCACTTCGCCCGGTTCGGCCAGGCGCAGCTGGATCACCCCGTCGAGAGGAGCACGCAGGCTGCTGTCGTCGATTTCGCTGGTCAGCTGTGCGACCTGAGCCTCGGCCGCGCCGATCGCTGCCTTGATCGCCGCCAGTTGAGCGCGGGCTGCGACTACCGCCGAGTTGCTGGTGTCGAAGCGCGCCTGCTGCTGGTCGAGCAACTGCTGGCTGGCGTATTTGCGCTGGAACATTTCCTTGATCCGCTTCAGCTCCTGGCTGGCCAGCAACTGCTCGCTTTGGCGCAGTTGCACGGTGGCCTGGGCCGCGGCGTAGTTTTCCCGGGCACGCACCACCTCGGCTTCGGCCTGGGTGCGCTGGGCTTCGAGGGTGCGGGTATCGATGCGGGCGAGAAGCTGGCCGCGGGTCACCTTGTCGCCTTCGTCCACCAGCACTTCGGCGAGGCGTCCGGGGACCTTGCTGGCGATCTGCACTTCGGTAGCTTCGAGGCGCCCGTTACCCATGGCCAGGCCTTCGGGAAGGCGGTCATGCAGGGATTTCCAGTAGCCCAGGCCACCGGCACCAAGAAGTAGCGCGATCAGCGCGCCGGCGAACAGTTTGGGAGTGCGTTGGCTCTTCGACATGATTCTGCGTCCTGCTGCATACACGTCTGATTGTGACGTGCCGCCGTTCCTGGCGGATTGATTCGCGTCAAATGAGTCCCGATCCTACGCGGTTCAACGAAGATTGAGTATTGCCGCCCATTGTTCCGCTGTGACCGGCATCACAGACAGGCGACTGCCTTTCTGCACCAGCGGCAGTTCGGCGAGCACCGCCTGCTGCTTCAGGTAGCCGAGGCCGAGGACTTTGCGGAAGGTTTCCACGTGGGCGACGTCCACGGCGCTCCACGGGTTCTTCTCGGCATTGGCCTTGGGGTCGTGGTAATGGCTCTCCGGGTCGAGCGCGGTGGGGTCCGGGTAAGCGGCGTTGCTGATCCGCGCGATACCGGCGATGCCCGGCTCGGGGCAACTGGAGTGATAGAAGAAGAACTCGTCGCCGACCGCCATCGCGCGCATGAAATTGCGCGCCTGGTAGTTGCGCACGCCGTCCCAGCGGGCTTCGCCAAGTCTGGCCAGGTCCTCGATGGACAGCTCGTCGGGTTCGGATTTCATCAGCCAATAGGCCATGGGTTCAGCTCCTTCATTGTTCTGAAACAACCTGTTGCATCTAACCGACGACTGGCTGACGTCAAGGTTTGCGTACGGACGAATGTTGTCGGAAAATGCGCCAATTTTGAGCTTGACGCTGCTGCACGGCCTACAAAAAGAACCGCTGCGGACATCGTGATGAGTTTGCCTTAGGGGGGCAATCGATGAATCGCAAACCGGATTTGTTCTGGGTACTGGTCTTTGTGTTCGGTCTTGGCGTGGTCACCACCGGTTACGCCCAGAGCCTGTGGGAACGCAATGCCGACGCCGCGTACCAGATGCCGGTTGCCCCTGCCCAGGCCCAGCGTTGATTCGGCGCCTGTCCTCAGCGCGCCAGGTACCAGCTTCTGTCCGACACGGTTCCCTGTAGCGGAACGTCCCAACTGGCCTGTGCCAGTCGCTCCACCTTCTGGCATTCGTGTGCCAGCCCCAGCAGCAGTGGTTTCTTCCATGCCTTGCGGCGGCCCTGGTAGGCCAGGCTGCGGTCGTAGAAGCCACCGCCCATGCCCAGGCGCCCGCCCGTCTCGTCGAATCCCACCAGCGGCAGCAGGATCAGGTCCAGCGCCCAGATCGGCCGTTGCCGCGCCAGGCTGATGGTCGGCTCGGGGATGCGGAAGCGGTTGGGCCGGAGCTTTTCCCCATGCTCGAAACGCTGGAAGGCCATCTTGGTCCGCGGCCAGGCATGCAGCACCGGCAGGTAGGTGAACTTGCCACGGCGCTGGGCCTCGCGCAGGAGCAGGCGCGGATCGATCTCGCTGTCGTTGGGCAGGTACAGGGCGATGTGCTTGGCGCGGCGGAACAGCGGATGCTGCGCCAGCTGGCGGTACAGGCCGCGGGCGGCGCGCCGCTGCTCGGCCGGCGTCAAGGCGCGACGGGCATCTCGGAGCAGGCGGCGAAGTTGGGGGCGGGTCAGCGACGCGGTGTCGGTCATGGCACTGGCGATCCCTTGGGCAGACGTCACGAGGTAACGTTGCGGATGCTCGCGCAGCAGGAGAAGAGGGCGCGAACAATAAGAAACAGGCTCCCCGACGAACCGCTGTCGGTGTAGCCCTTGAACCCGAAAGTTCAAGGTGGAGATTGCAGGGGGCGTTAAGGCTTTCCGTCAAGCGGACATGCACACCGGCCCCAACGTGCAACCCCCGTGGTTGTGCGTATCGGCTCAGGGACATGACCGACTGGCAAGCACTCCAGGGAGTGGGGCGGAGTATACAGAAACTTAGTTGCTTTTTGTATCCGCGTCGTCGGCCAGGGCCTGGTCCACGCGCTCCAGGAGATCGCGCACCTGCTCGCGGGTGGCGCCGCCATTCTGGGCGTCGGGGCGTTCCTGGTTGTGCAGCAGGTCGTGGGTGATGTTCAGCGCCGCCATCACGGCGATGCGGTCGGCGCCGATCACCTTGCCGCTGCTGCGGATCTCGCGCATCTTGCCGTCCAGGTAGCGGGCCGCGCTGATCAGGTTGCTGCGCTCTTCCGGCGGGCAGATGATCGAATACTCCTTGTCGAGGATCTGCACGGTGACGTTGTTCGGTGAACTCATGAGTCTTGCTCCAGGGCCTTGAGCCGCGAAATCATCGATTCGACTTTCTGTCGCGCGATTTCGTTTTTTTCGATGAGGTGGGCACGCTCCTCGCGCCAGGATCTTTCCTGCACGGATAGGAGTGCATTTTGCCGTTTTAGTTGCTCGACCCGCTCGATCAGCAGTTCGAGGCGGCTCTTCAGCGTTTGCAGCTCGTCTTCTTGCATTGCTCGCCACTCGGTTCGGTCCGACCCGGGATCCTGCGTCCGGCACCCGCGTAATTGCCCGCGTCGATGGTCTTGGCGCGCCTGCCGGTGCTAGGATACAAGGCCTTCATTCTAGTCATTGCGCCGTCTGGCGCCTAGTTGCCCATGCCTACTACCAATTCGCCGTACACCGCCTTCGCCACCCTGCTCAGCAGCAACGGCCATCCTGTTTCCCCCGCTGAACTGCACGGCCTGTTGCTGGGCCGCAGTTGCGCCGGCGCCGGTTTCGACGTCGACAGCTGGCTGGCCGATGCCGCCCAGCTGCTGGAGAGCGAACCGGTAGACAACGTGCGCAACGCTTTGATCGGTCTCCAGGAAATGGTCAAGGCCGAACTGACCGGTGAAGATATCACCATCGTCCTGCTCCTGCCGGGCGACGACCAGCCCCTGACCGAGCGCGCCGCGGCCCTGGGTCAGTGGTGCCAGGGCTTCCTCAGCGGTTTCGGCCTGAACGCCGGCGGCAAGGACCTGAGCAGCGAAGTCAACGAGGTGCTGCAGGACCTGAGCGCTATTTCGCAAGTCCAGGACGCCCTGGAAGAATCCGAAGACGGCGAAAGCGACTATATGGAAGTGATGGAGTACCTGCGCGTCGCGCCGCTGCTGCTCTACACGGAGCTGGCCAAGCCGGTTGCCGCCGCCGCCAAACCTTCCTTGCACTGAGGCCGAACAGGGGTTCCCCGTGGCAGTCACCCATATCCCGAAAGCGGAATACGCCAGGCGCCGCAAGGCGCTGATGGCGCAGATGGAACCCAATAGCATCGCCATCCTGCCGGCGGCTGCGGTTGCCATTCGCAACCGTGACGTCGAGCACGTCTATCGCCAGGACAGCGACTTCCAGTACCTCAGCGGCTTCCCCGAGCCCGAGGCGGTGATCGCCCTGATCCCTGGCCGCGAGCACGGCGAGTACGTGCTGTTCTGCCGCGAGCGCAACCCCGAGCGCGAACAATGGGACGGCCTGCGCGCCGGCCAGGAAGGCGCGGTGCGCGACTTCGGCGCCGACGACGCCTTCCCCATCAGCGATATCGACGACATCCTGCCCGGCCTGATCGAAGGCCGCGACCGTGTCTACTCGGCCATGGGCAGCAACGCCGAGTTCGACCGGCGGCTGATGGAGTGGATCAACGTGATCCGTTCCAAGGCGCGCCTGGGCGCGTCGCCGCCGAACGAATTCGTTGCCCTGGATCATCTGCTGCACGACATGCGCCTGTATAAATCGGCGGCGGAAGTGAAGGTGATGCGCGAGGCCGCGGCGATTTCCGCGCGGGCCCATGTGCGGGCCATGCAGGCTTGCCGCGCCGGTCTCAACGAATTCAGCCTGGAAGCCGAGCTGGACTACGAGTTCCGCAAGGGCGGGGCGAAGATGCCGGCCTACGGCTCTATCGTCGCCGCCGGGCGCAACAGTTGCATCCTGCACTACCAGCAGAACGACGCGCCGTTGAAGGACGGCGACCTGGTGCTGATCGACGCCGGTTGCGAGATCGACTGCTACGCCAGCGATATCACCCGTACCTTCCCGGTCAGCGGCGTGTTCTCGGCGGAGCAGAAGGCGATCTACGAACTGGTGCTCAAGGCCCAGGAAGCGGCATTCGCCGAGATCGCCCCGGGCAAGCACTGGAACCACGCCCACGAGGCGACGGTGCGGGTGATCACCGAGGGCCTGGTGGAGCTGGGCCTGCTCAAGGGCGCGGTGGACGAACTGATCGAGAACGAGGCCCATCGGGCCTTCTACATGCACCGTGCCGGACACTGGCTGGGCATGGATGTACATGATGTCGGCGAGTACAAGGTCGGCGGCCAGTGGCGCGTGCTCGAACCGGGCATGGCCCTGACGGTCGAACCGGGTATCTACATCGCCGCAGACAACCAGAGCGTCGCGAAGAAGTGGCGCGGTATCGGTGTACGAATCGAGGATGACGTGGTGGTAACCCGAAACGGCTGTGAAATCCTGACCTGCGGCGTGCCGAAGACGGTCACCGAGATCGAGGCGCTGATGGCCGCTGCGCGAAGCCAGGCGGCATGAGCCGGGTCAATCTGGCGATCATCGGCGGCGGCCTGGTCGGCGCCAGTCTCGCCCTGGCCCTGCAGGCGGGGGCCCGCGAGCGCGGCTGGAAGATCCTGCTGATCGAGCCGTTCGCCCCCGGCGACAGCTTCCAGCCCAGCTATGACGCACGCTCCTCGGCACTGTCCTTCGGCACGCGGCAGATCTACGAGCGCCTGGGCCTGTGGCAGACCATCAGCCGCCGTGCCGAGCCGATCCGCCAGATCCAGGTGTCCGACCGCGGCCGTTTTGGCGCGACCCGTCTCGATGCCCTGGAAGAAGGCGTTCCGGCACTGGGCTATGTGGTGGAGAACGCCTGGCTCGGTCAATGCCTGTGGCAAGGTCTCGATGCCGAGGTGGTGAGCTGGCGTTGTCCGGCGGAAGTCACCGCGATGCAGCCGCTTGGCGACGGTTACCGCCTCTCCCTCAACGATGACACCCAGGTCGATTGCGACCTGGCCGTACTGGCCGATGGCGGGCGTTCCGGCCTGCGCGAGCAACTGGGCATCCATGTCAACGAGCGGCCGTACCGACAGAGCGCGCTGATCGCCAACATCACCCCGGGCGAGGCCCATTGCGGCCAAGCCTTCGAGCGCTTCACCGACGACGGCCCCATGGCCCTGCTGCCACTGCCGGAAAACCGTTGCGCCCTGGTCTGGACCCGCGCCGGGATGGATGCGAAACGCCTCGCCGAGCTGGACGAGCGCAGCTTCCTCGCCGAGTTGCAGGGCGTGTTCGGCTACCGCCTCGGCGCCTTGCGCCAGGTCGGCGCGCGGCACCTGTACCCGCTGTCGCTGGTGGAAGCCCAGGAGCAGGTGCGCCCGCACCTGGTGGTGTTGGGCAACGCTGCCCACAGCCTGCACCCGATCGCCGGGCAAGGCTTCAACCTGTCGCTGCGTGACGTGCAGTCGCTGGCCGACGGCCTGCTCGCCGGCCCGGACGCGCCCGGCGACTTCGCCACCCTGCGCGCCTACCGCGAACGCCAACGCCTGGACCAGGACCTCACCGTCGGCTTTTCCGACAAGGTCACCCGCCTGTTCGGCACCGCCCAGCCGCTGGTGGCCACCGGGCGCAACCTCGGCCTGCTCGGTCTCGACCTGCTGCCGCCGGCCAAGCGCTGGTTCGCTCGCCAGGCCATGGGCCTAGGCACCCGCCCCGACCTCCAGGGCAAGGCATGACCCCTTCTTTCTTTCACGTGGAACAGGCTTGAAGCATGGACATGCGTGCGGATCTGTTGATTGTCGGTGCCGGTATGGTCGGCAGCGCCCTGGCCCTGGCCTTGCAGCACAGCGGCCTGGAAATCCTCCTGCTGGATGGCAGCCCGCTGACGGTGCAGCGCTTCGACGCCGAGGCGCCGTTCGAGCCACGGGTCAGCGCCCTGTCGGCGGCCAGCCAGCGCATCCTTGAGCGCCTGGGTGCCTGGGACGGCATCAGCGCGCGGCGGGCCAGCCCATACTCCGACATGCATGTCTGGGACGGCAGCGGCACCGGGCAGATCCACTTCTCCGCCGCCAGCGTACACGCCGAGGTGCTTGGCCACATCGTCGAGAACCGCGTGGTCCAGGATGGTCTGCTGGAACGCCTGCACGACAGCGAGATCGGCCTCCTGGCCAACGCCCGCCTGGAACGCATGCGCCGCTCCGGTGACGAGTGGCTGCTGACCCTCGCCGACGGCCGCAACCTGCGCGCGCCGCTGGTGATCGCCGCCGACGGCGCCAACTCGGCGGTACGCCGCCTGACCGGCTGCGAAACCCGTGAATGGGATTACCTGCACCATGCCATCGTCACCAGCGTGCGCTGCGCCAGGCCACACCAGGCCACGGCCTGGCAGCGTTTCACCGACGAAGGCCCGCTGGCTTTCCTGCCGCTGTCGCGTGACGGCCGGCAGGACTGGTGCTCGATCGTCTGGTCGACCACGCCGGAGCAGGCGGAGCGGCTGATGGCGCTGCCGGACGACGCCTTCTGCGCCGAGCTGGAACGCGCCTTCGAAGGTCGCCTGGGCGAAGTGCTCGGCGCCGACCCGCGGCTTTGCGTGCCACTGCGCCAGCGCCACGCCAAGCGCTACGTCGCCGAGGGCCTGGCGTTGATCGGCGATGCCGCGCATACCATCCATCCGTTGGCCGGGCAGGGCGTCAACCTCGGTTTCCTCGATGCTGCGGTGCTCGCCGAGGTCTTGCTGGCGGCCTATGAGCGCGGCGAGCGCCTGGCCGATGTGCGCGTGCTGAGCCGCTTCGAGCGCCGGCGCATGCCGCACAACCTGGCCCTGATGGCGGCGATGGAAGGCTTCGAGCGCCTGTTCCAGGCCGATCCGCTGCCGCTGCGCTGGCTGCGCAACAGCGGGCTGAAATGGGTCGAGCAGATGCCCGAGGCCAAGGCGCTGTTCGTCCGCCAGGCCCTGGGCCTGAGCGGCGATCTGCCGGAACTGGCGAGGGCCTGAGCCCTCCGCAACATCTGGTAACTCCTCGACTCACCGTTCGGTTTGTGGCGGCAAATGACATTAACTACCATTTGCGCCTCATTCCGATACCGAGGAGCGCCACCGATGTCGCCACGCAAGCATTTACTCGCTGCCCTGACCCTCACCCTGTTCGGCGGCGCTGCCCAGGCGGCGGACGAAGTAGTGGTGTATTCCTCGCGCATCGACGAGCTGATCAAGCCGGTATTCGACGCCTACACCGCCAAGACCGGGGTGAAGATCAAGTTCATCACCGACAAGGAAGCCCCGCTGATGCAGCGGATCAAGGCCGAAGGCGAGAACGGCGTGGCCGACCTGCTGCTCACCGTCGACGCCGGCAACCTCTGGCAAGCCGAGCAGATGGGCATCCTGCAGCCGATCAAGTCCGCCGTGATCGATGCCAACATCCCGCCGCAATACCGTGCGTCCTCCCATGACTGGACCGGCCTGAGCCTGCGCGCGCGGACCATCGTCTACTCCACCGAGCGGGTCAAGCCGCAGGAACTGAGCACCTACGAAGCCCTGGCCGACAAGCAGTGGGAAGGCCGCCTCTGCCTTCGCACCGCGAAGAAGGTCTACAACCAATCGCTGACCGCGACCATGATCGAGACCCACGGCGAGGCGAAGACCGAAGAACTGGTCAAGGGCTGGGTCAACAACCTGTCCACCGACGTGTTCTCCGACGACAACGCGGTGGTCAATGCCATCGCCGCCGGCCAGTGCGATGTCGGCATCGTCAACACCTACTACTACGGGCGCCTGCACCAGGCCAACCCGAAGCTGCCGGTCAAGCTGTTCTGGCCTAACCAGGGCGACCGCGGTGTGCACGTCAACCTGTCCGGCATCGGTCTGACCAAGCATGCACCGCACCCGGAAGCGGCCAAGGCGCTGGTGGAATGGATGACCGGCGAGGAAGCGCAGAAGATGTTCGCCGGCATCAACCAGGAATTCCCGGCCAATCCGAAAGTCGCACCGTCCGAGGAAGTGGCGGCCTGGGGCAGCTTCAAGGCCGACACCCTGCCGGTGGAAGTGGCCGGCAAGCGCCAGGCTGAAGCGATTCGCCTGATGGATCGGGCTGGCTGGAACTGAGGGTCAGCCCTTATCCTCGCTGGGTCCTTGAGGGCCTCATCGCCGGCAAGTCGGAACGCCGAACCGCAGCTCCCACAGTGACCGCGTGCACCGCGAAACCTGTGGGAGCTGGCTTGCCAGCGATAGGGCCCGCAAAAACACCACATCTCCAGAGACCCGCCCCTTGTCCCGCCCCACCCAACGCCGCTGGTACCCCCTGGTCTTCGCCATCGCCGCGCTGGTGATGCTGCCCCTCAGCGTCCTGCTGCTGTCCTGGCAGAGCATCGACACGCAGATCTGGTCGCACCTGCTCGACACCCAGATGAGCCGCCTGCTGGGCAACACCCTGGTCCTGGTGCTCGGCGTCGGTGTCGGCGTGACGATCCTCGGCGTCAGCCTCGCGTGGCTCACCAGCCTCTGCGAATTCCCTGGCCGTCGCTGGCTGGACTGGGCGCTGATGCTGCCGTTCGCCATTCCCGCCTACGTGCTGGCCTTTGTCTTCGTCGGCCTGCTCGACTTCTCCGGCCCGGTGCAGACCCTGCTGCGCGAGTGGTTCGGGCCGATGCGCCTGCCGCGGGTGCGCTCCACCGGCGGGGTGATCATCGTGCTGGTGCTGGTGTTCTACCCCTACGTCTACCTGCTGGCGCGCAATGCCTTCCTCGCCCAGGGCAAGGGCCTGATGGAAGCGGCGCGGGTCCTCGGGCAGTCGCCGCTGCAAGCATTCTGGCGTGTCGGCCTGCCCATGGCGCGTCCGGCGATCCTGGCCGGCCTGGCCCTGGCGTTGATGGAAACCCTGGCCGATTTCGGCGCCGTCTCGGTGTTCAACTTCGACACCTTCACCACGGCCATCTACAAGACCTGGTACGGCTTCTTCAGCCTTTCCAGCGCCGCGCAACTGGCCAGCCTGCTGCTGCTTGCGGTGATGCTGGTGCTCTACGGCGAACGCCGCGCCCGCGGCGCGGTGCGCAGCAGCAACGAGCGCCCGCGGGGCAAGGCGCTGTACCACCTGCGCGGGATCAAGGCCGCCGCCGCCAGCGGCTGGTGCCTGCTGGTGTTCGCCTGCGCCTTCGTGGTGCCGGTGCTGCAACTGCTGGCGTGGTTCTGGCAACGTGGCCGCTTCGACCTAGACGAGCGCTACAGCGCCCTGATCCTGCACACCCTCTACCTCGGCGCGGCGGCCGCGCTGCTCACGGTCGCCGTGGCATTGCTGCTGGCCTTCGCCCGGCGCCAGTCCTCGGCGCCGGCGATCCGCGCCGGGGTCAGCCTGGCCAACCTAGGCTACGCGTTGCCCGGCTCGGTGCTGGCGGTGGCGATCATGCTGGCGTTCAGTTATCTCGACCGCGAACTGGTGATCCCGCTGTCCAGCTGGCTCGGCGGGGCGGGCAAGCCGTTGTTGCTGGGCAGCCTGGCGGCCTTGCTGCTGGCTTACCTGGTGCGTTTCATCGCGGTGGCCTACGGGCCACTGGAAAACAGCCTGGGCCGCATTCGCCCGTCGCTGCCGGAAGCGGCACGCAGCATGGGGGTCAGTGGGCCGGGATTGTTTTTCAAGGTGTATCTCCCGCTGCTGGTGCCGGGGGCGCTGAGCGCGGCCTTGCTGGTCTTCGTCGATGTGCTCAAGGAAATGCCGGCCACCCTGCTGATGCGTCCGTTCGGCTGGGACACCCTCGCGGTGCGGGTCTTCGAGATGACCAGCGAGGGCGAGTGGGCGCGGGCCTCGCTGCCGGCGCTGACCTTGGTGCTGGTAGGCCTGTTGCCGGTCATCGGTTTGATCCGGCGTTCTGCCCGCCACCCGGGTCAGAGTGACTGACGGATGCCACCCGGCTTCCTTGCGGATACAATGCGCGGCATTCGCTGCGGCCGGTCCCTGGCCGGGTAGCTGAAACGCTGCCGTCAGCCGTAGCTTCGCCACGCCCGGAAGGAGAAACCCATGGGACAGCGTACGCCTCTGTATGACCTGCACCTGGCGCTTGGCGCCAAGATGGTCGATTTTGGCGGTTGGGATATGCCCCTGCATTACGGCTCGCAGGTCGAGGAACACCACCAGGTGCGCCGCGACTGCGGAGTCTTCGACGTGTCGCACATGACCGTCATCGATATCGCCGGTGTCGATGCCACGCACTGGCTGCGCCATCTGCTGGCCAATGACGTGGCCCGCCTCGACGAGAGCGGCAAGGCCCTCTACAGCACCCTGCTCAACGACCAGGGCGGGGTGATCGACGACCTTATCGTCTACCGCCTCGACGACGGCTACCGCGTGGTGGTCAATGCCGCTACCCGCGACAAGGTCCTGGCCTGGCTCGAAGCGCACCGCAGCGGCTTCGAGGTGCAATACCGCGAGCGCCCGGAACTGGCGATCCTCGCCATCCAGGGCCCGCAGGCACGGGAGAAGGTCGCCGCGTTGCTCAGCGCCTCGCGCGCCGCCCTGATTCGCGAACTGAAGCCGTTCGAAGGCCGCTTCGAAGGCGACTGGTTCATTGCGCGCACCGGCTACACCGGCGAGGACGGACTGGAAATCATCCTTCCGGCGCTGCAGGCCCCGGCCTTCTTCAACGACCTGGTCGGCGCCGGCATCGCCCCCAGCGGCCTCGGTGCCCGCGACACCCTGCGTCTTGAAGCCGGGATGAACCTCTACGGCAACGATATGGACGAAGAACACTCCCCGCTGACCTCGAACCTGGCCTGGAGCATCGCCTGGGACCCTGCCGATCGCGACTTCATCGGGCGCCAGGCGCTGAACGTCGAGAAAAGCCACGGGGTGATCTCGAAACTGGTGGGCCTGGTGCTGGAGGAGCGCGGCGTGCTGCGTGCCCACCAGGTGGTTCGTGTCGCGGAAGTTGGCGAAGGAGAGATTACCAGTGGTAGTTTCTCACCTACGCTGAGCAAGGCGATCGCGCTGGCGCGCCTGCCGATGGCCACCGCTGACCGGGCCGAGGTGGAAATCCGCGGCAAGTGGTACCCGGTGCGCGTGGTCAAGCCGACGTTCGTGCGCCACGGCAGAATTCTGATCTGACATCCATTCCGGCGGGCCGACCGCTAACCTGTTGAGGAAAACACAAACATGAGCAATATCCCCGCTGATCGGCGCTACGCCGAAAGTCACGAATGGGCGAAGCTGGAAGCCGATGGCACGGTCACCGTGGGTATCAGTGACCACGCCCAGCAAGCCCTGGGTGACGTGGTATTCGTCGAGCTACCGGAAATCGGCAAGGTCTTCGCCCAAGGCGATGCTGCCGGTGTCGTCGAGTCGGTGAAAGCGGCTTCGGACATCTACTCCCCGGTGGGTGGCGAAGTCATCGCCGTCAACGAAGAGATCAGCGAAAGCCCCGAACTGCTCAACGAAGAACCCTACGAGTCCTGGATCTTCAAGCTGAAGCCGTCGAACAAGGCCGATCTGGACAAGCTGCTGGATGCTGCCGGCTACGCTGCTGCCATCGGCGACTAAGCTCCCCTCCTGCGTATTTTTCCTACGCAATCGGCAATCCCTTCCTAGACTCTAATGGCCCCGACACCCATCGAGGCTTGGTCTAGGAAGAGAGAGCCGCTATGTCCCTGTTGCCGTCCCTGAGCCAACTGCACGACCCCAATCCGTTCCTGCGCCGTCACCTCGGCCCCGATGCCGCCGAGCAGCAAGCGATGCTCGATGCCCTGGGCGTCGCCAGTCGTACCGAGCTGATCGAGCAGACCGTGCCGCCGGCCATCCGCTTCAACCGCCCCCTGGCCCTGCCGCCGGCGCTCGATGAGCAGGCCGCGCTGGAGTGCCTGCGTGGCTATGCCGAGCAGAACCAGCGCTGGACCAGCCTGATCGGCATGGGCTACCACGGCACCCGTACGCCGACGGTGATCCTGCGCAATGTCCTGGAAAACCCGGGCTGGTATACCGCCTACACGCCCTACCAGCCGGAAATCGCCCAAGGCCGCCTGGAGGCCCTGCTGAACTTCCAGCAGATGGTCATCGACCTCACCGGCCTCGACCTGGCCAATGCCTCGCTGCTCGACGAAGCCACCGCCGCCGGCGAAGCCATGGCCCTGGCCAAGCGGGTCAGCAAGTCGCGCAGCAACCGCTTCTTCGCCGACGAGCATTGCCATCCGCAGACGCTCTCGGTGCTGCAGACCCGGGCCGAAGGCTTCGGCTTCGAACTGGTGATCGACGCCCTGGACAACCTCGACCAGCACGATGTGTTCGGCGCCCTGTTGCATTACCCCAATACCCACGGCGGCGTGCATGACCTGCGCCCCGCCATCCAGCACCTGCACGGCCAGCAGGCCATCGCCTGCGTCGCCGCCGACCTGCTCAGCCTGTTGCTGTTGACCCCGCCGGGCGAGCAGGGCGCCGATGTGGTGCTCGGCTCGACCCAGCGATTCGGCGTGCCCATGGGCTACGGTGGCCCGCATGCCGCCTACTTCGCCTGCCGCGACGAGTTCAAGCGAGCCATGCCGGGACGCATCATCGGCGTGTCCAAGGACGCCCGCGGCAACCTGGCGCTGCGCATGGCCCTGCAGACCCGCGAACAGCACATCCGCCGCGAGAAGGCCAACTCGAACATCTGCACCGCCCAGGTCCTGCTGGCCAACATTGCCGGCTTCTATGCCGTCTATCACGGGCCTGACGGGCTGCGGCGCATCGCCCAGCGGGTGCACCGGCTGACCACGATCCTGGCCGCCGGGCTTGAGCGCAACGGCGTGAAGCGTCTCAACGCGCACTTCTTCGACACCCTGACGCTGGACGTCGGCGGCAGCCAGACCGCGATCATCCAGAGTGCCGAAGCCGCGCGGATCAACCTGCGCATCCTCGGTCGCGGCCACCTCGGCGTGAGCCTCGACGAGACCTGCGACGAGAGCACCGTGCTGCGCCTGTTCGATATCTTCCTCGGCGTCGACCACGGCCTGCGGGTGGAAGACCTGGACGGCGAGGACCTGCCCGCCGGCATCCCCGACGCGCTGCTGCGAAGCTCCGGCTACCTGACCCACCCGGTGTTCAACCTGCACCACAGCGAAACCGAGATGCTGCGCTACCTCAAGCAGCTGGAGAACAAGGACCTGGCCCTGAACCAGTCGATGATCCCGCTGGGCTCCTGCACCATGAAACTCAATGCCAGCAGCGAGATGATCCCGATCACCTGGCCTGGCTTCGCCGAGTTGCACCCCTTCGTCCCGGTGGAACAGGCCGCAGGCTACAAGGCGCTGATCGACGAGCTGGAAAGCTGGTTGTGCGCGATCACCGGCTTCGATGCCATCTGCATGCAGCCCAACTCCGGCGCCCAGGGCGAGTACGCCGGGTTGCTGGCGATCCGCAAGTACCACCAGAGCCGTCAGCAGGGGCAGCGCGACATCTGCCTGATCCCCGCTTCGGCCCACGGCACCAACCCGGCGTCGGCGCAGATGGCCGGGATGCAGGTGGTGATCGTCGCCTGTGACAACGCCGGCAACGTCGACCTGGAAGACCTCAAGGCCAAGGCCAGGGAGGCAGGGGAGCGGCTGTCGTGCCTGATGGCCACCTACCCGTCGACCCACGGCGTGTACGAGGAGGGCATCGGCGAGATCTGCGAGGTTATCCACAGCCATGGCGGCCAGGTCTACATGGACGGCGCCAATCTCAATGCCCAGGTAGGCCTGGCGCGGCCGGCGGATATCGGTGCCGATGTCTCGCACATGAACCTGCACAAGACCTTCTGCATTCCCCACGGCGGTGGCGGCCCGGGCATGGGCCCGATCGGCGTGCGCGCACACCTGGCGCCGTTCGTCGCCAGCCACCCGGTGGTTCCGGTGCCAGGGCCGGACCCGCAGAACACGGCGGTCAGCGCCGCGCCCTGGGGCAGTGCGAGCATCCTGCCGATCAGCTGGATGTACATCGCCATGATGGGGCCGCAACTGGCGGATGCCAGCGAGGTGGCCATCCTCTCCGCCAACTACCTGGCCGAACGCCTGGGCGGAGCGTTCCCGGTGCTGTATCGCGGGCGTAACGCGCGCGTTGCCCATGAATGCATCCTCGACCTGCGGCCGCTCAAGGCAGCGACCGGGATCAGCGAGGAGGATGTGGCCAAGCGCCTGATGGACTATGGCTTCCATGCGCCGACCATGTCGTTCCCGGTGCCGGGGACGCTGATGGTCGAGCCGACCGAGAGCGAACCCAAGGCCGAGCTGGACCGCTTCGTCGAGGCGATGCTGAGCATCCGTGCGGAGATCGCCGAGGTGCAGAACGGCAACTGGCCGGCAGAGGACAACCCGCTCAAGCGCGCACCGCACACCCTGGCGGATGTGCTCGGGGTGTGGGACCGGCCGTACAGCCTGGAACAGGCGGTGGCGCCGAGTGCCCATGCCCGGGCGCACAAGTATTGGCCGGCGGTGAACCGGGTGGACAACGTGTACGGGGATCGGAACCTGTTCTGTGCCTGTGTGCCGGTGGAGGACTATCGCTGAGCTTGAAAACAGCTTTTGAAAATGCCCAATCGCTGGCTTGTCGGCGATTGGGCGTTTCAGGCATTACACCGAGATCAGGTCGACCTCACTCATGCTCGTGACCCCGTCGGCGACCTTGCGCTCCCCGGCTTCACGCAACCCCTCCATCCCGAGCTACCGCGCCCGTCGCCGCAGCGCCTGCACATCGCATTCCGCCCCGATCAGCGCCCTGAGCCCATCCCCCAGCTCCAGTACCTCATATACACCGGTGCGCCCACGGTAGCCGGTCTGCCTGCATTCCCGGCAGCCGCACCCCGTCTTGCACCCGGGACAAAGAACCCGCACCAGCCGCTGCGCCATCACCCCCACCAGCGTCGCCTTGAGCAAATAATGAGCAACCCCTAGTTCCAGCAACCGCCCGATCGCCCCGCAGGCATCGTTGGTATGCAGGCTGGACAGCACCAGGTGCCCGGTCAGCGCCGCCTGGATCGCCACCTGCGCGGTTTCCAGGTCGCGGATCTCGCCGACCATGATGATGTCCGGGTCCTGGCGCAGCAGGGCACGTACGCCGTTGGCGAAGTCGAGGCCGATGCCCGGCTGGACCTGGGTCTGGTTGAACGACGGCTCGACCATCTCGATCGGGTCTTCCAGGGTGCAGACATTGACCTGCGGCGTGGCCAGTTGCTTGAGCGCGCTGTACAGGGTGCTGGTCTTGCCAGACCCGGTCGGCCCGGTGACCAGGATGATGCCGTGCGGCCGGCGCAGCATTGTCTGCCAGCGCTCCAGCGCCGTGCCGTCCAGGCCCAGGGCACGGCAGTCGCGTTGTAGCAGGTGCGGGTCGAAGATGCGCATCACCAGCTTTTCGCCGAAGGTCGTGGGCAAGGTCGACAGGCGCAATTCGACTTCATCTCCGGTGGGCGAACGGGTCTTGATCCGGCCATCCTGGGGCCGGCGCTTTTCCGCGACGTTCATCCGCCCGAGGTGCTTCAGGCGGCTGGTGATGGCCAGGGTCACTGCCGGTGGGAACGGGTAGGCATCGTGCAGCACGCCGTCGATGCGCAGGCGCAACTGGCCCTGCTCGCGCCGCGGTTCGAGGTGGATATCGCTGGCGCGCTGCTCGAAGGCGTACTGCAGCAGCCAGTCGACGATGCTGACGATATGCGCGTCGTCGGCGTCGTGCTGCCCCTCGCCCAGTTCCAGCAACTGTTCCAGGTCGCCAGCGGCTGGCGTGGGCATGTCCAGGTGGCTGGCGCCGCTGACCGAGCGGGCCAGGTGAAAGATGTCCTGGCTGAGCTGGCGAATCAGCAACGGGCTGGCGAGTACCCGGATCACCCTGCGCTTGAGGACCTGGGCAAGGTCCGCCTCCCAGCCGCGCAGCCATGGCTCGGCACTGGCCACGGTGACGCTGTCGGCCGTCTGCGCCACGGCGAGGATACCGTGGCGACGGGCGAAGGCGGCGGACATCAGGCCGCTCATGCCGGCCAGGTCGAGGTGCAGCGGGTCGAGGCGCAGGAAGGGCTGGCCCGCCTGCTCTGCCAGCCACTGGCAGAGGCGGTCGAGGTCGAACACCTGGCCAGGTTGGCGCAGGTCATCCAGGCGCTGGCTGGCGAGGGTTTCCAGGGGATGGGCATCCAGCGCTCCGGGAGTGAAGCGCTGGCGCGATGCGGGGCTGACGCAGCCCTGGGCAATCAGGGTGTCCAGCAGCTGGAACAGGTCCAGGCGGCGATCCATGTGCGACGTCCTTGTGCAATGGTAGGACTGCCAAGGCTAGTCGCGGTACCGCCGGACGCCGCTTCAGAAGCTTTTCCGGGTTTGTCCGTGACTATCGGCGGACAGCAACGCGGTACGCAGAACCACTTCGCACACGCAGATCAGGTTGCGCATCTTCTGTTCGATGAGCTGGGCGCGATGCCAGCTCAAACCATCGATGGCGATCTCCACCTGCAGCAGGTCAGCCTGCTGGCGCATCTGCACACCGGAGGGCAGCAGGCATTGCAGGGCGAACAGGTTGAGGATGCGGCACAGGCTGTCGGATTCCGCTTCGACCTGCAGCTGGTAGTGGTAGCGCACCTTGTTGTTGTCTGCGCCAAGGCTGTCGGCAGCAGGCAGTCGCGGGGCGGCGAAATAGTCAGGGCGTTCGAGTGCGGTCATGGGATATCTCCGGAAGCGGTGCAGGAATCTTTGCACGGCAAAGCGGAGATTGTTTTTCTATCATTAGCCGCTGTGGCATTTTTTCGAATTGTTCAATTCGCTGGATAGCGATAAGGGGGAATAATCATGCAAAGCGAGCTGGACGCCTATGATCGCCGCATTCTGGCCCTGTTGCAGGACGACGCTTCGCTGTCCAGCGCTCAAATTGCCGAGAAGGTCGGCTTGTCGCAGTCGCCGTGCTGGCGACGAATCCAGCGGCTCAAGGAGGAGGGGGTGATCCGCGCCCAGGTGACCCTGCTGGACCGTAAGAAGATCGGTCTGAACACGCAGATCTTCGCCGAGGTAAAGCTCAACGCCCACGGTCGTTCCAACTTCGCCGAGTTCACCGAGGCGATCCGCGGCTTTCCGGAAGTGCTGGAGTGCTATGTGCTGATGGGGGCGGTGGATTTTCTGCTGCGCATCGTCACCCCGGATATCGAGGCCTACGAGCGCTTTTTCTTCGAGAAGCTGTCGCTGGTGCCGGGGATCCAGGAGGTCAACTCGACCGTGGCGCTGTCGGAGATCAAGTCGACCACCAGCCTGCCGGTCTTGCGTTGAGTCATCAAGCCATTGGGGCTGCTTCGCGGCCTTGCGCGAGCAGGGGCCGTGAAGCAGCCCCGAAACGGCTTACTTGCGTGCCAGCTGTTTCCAGGCGCGGCATTGCGCGACGGCGAATGTCTGGTGCACGCGGGCGTCGAGGATTTCGTCGCTGATCGGCTGGTTGGCCAGGTGTTGCAGCTTGACCAGTTCACCGTACAGGCGGTCCAGCTCCGGCACTTCCAGCACATTGCGTGCGTAGTGCAGCCAGGCCAGCAGGCGCTCGATGCGTGGCAGCTGTTCGGCGAGGTCTTCCGGCTGCTGCTGGTACAGCGGCAGTTGCAGGGCCTTGGCTTCGTCGCCCAGTTCCACGGTCAGCCAGTTGACCAACTGTGCCGCGCCCTGGCGGTCGCCGCGCTTGTTGCGCTCGACGGTCCAGCCGCGGGCCAGCAGCCAGCGCGAGGTATCCAGGGAGAACTGGCCCCAGCGGGTGTCCAGCAGCTCGTCGGCGAACTGCTCGGGGGCGGCGCGGCGCACGTCTTCGTCGTCGTTGCCGGCCAGTACCAGGGTGCGCCAGTCTTCCAGCAGGGCGTCGAGGACGTTGCGCAGCTCACGGGTGGTGGCGCGCGGAGCGGCCTGGCCGAGGCTGCTGGCCAGGGCGCGCAGTTCGCCGAGGTTCTGCACCCAGTCCTGCAGCAGGCGCCAGTGGCCGGTGTGGTGGAACTGCTCGGCGAGGCGCTGGCTGCTGGCGAGCAGATGCCAGGCGATGGCCGCGAAGGCGTCGTCCAGCGACATTTCCGCGTTCAGCTCGGGGGCCTGCAGGTTGACGTGGTAGCTGGCCGGATCGAGCAGGCGGTAGCCGCGCTCGGCCTTGCTGATGTCGCAGGGGAACAGCGGCAGGCTCGCCGCCAGCTCGGCGGCCAGTTCCAGCAGGGCTTCCGGCTCGCCTTCGCGCAGTTCCAGCTCCAGCTCGCAGATTTCTTCCTTCTGCTTGCCAGCGCTGACGGTGCCGAGGTCCAGGGCCGCTTCGATGAACACCTTGGACTTGCCGCGGCCCCAGGCGATATCGGCGTATTCGCGGACGAAATCGGTGGTGAACAGCGGCTTGATGGTCTTCTTGTCCAGCTCGGCCAGGGCGGCCGGCCAGCAGGTATCGTCGAGCTTCTTCAGGTCGAGCTTGGCCTTGGGCAGCTCCCACTGGAACTCGTTGCGCTCGGACAGGCCGGCGACGCTGTTGCCGCGGGTCTTCAGGGTCTGGATCACCACGTCGCCGTCACGGCGCAGGCGCAGGGCCACCTTGGCCGCGGACAGATCGCGTTCCGGGGTGTCGAAGTACTGGTTGAGCAGTTCGCGCTGCTGCCAGCCGGATTTGTTGCGCTTTTTCAGCAACGGGTGTTCGCGCAGCGCGGCGAGGGTCTCGCGGCTGATGCGCAGTTTGATTTCGGTTTCTTTATTCATTGCCGGGTAACCAGGCTGGAAGGGCGGGGTACGTCTTGGCCGTGCAGTGTACAGGAGTCGCTCGCCGACGGTTTATTCATGCAACCCGATGGCCCTATGATGGGCCTCGTTTCCAGGAGAACGCGCATGTCGCTGCCATCGCTCAAGGACCAGTTCGCCGCGCTGATCGCGGCGCCTTCGGTCAGTTGTACCCAACCGGATCTGGACCAGTCCAATCGCGCGGTGATCGACCTGCTCGCCACCTGGCTCGGCGACCTGGGTTTCGCCTGCGAGATCCAGCAGGTCACCCCGGGCAAGTTCAACCTGCTCGCCAGCTTCGGCAGCGGTCCCGGCGGCCTGGTGCTGGCCGGGCACAGCGACACCGTGCCGTACGATCCGCAACTGTGGAAAAGCGACCCGCTGACCCTCACCGAGGACGGTGATCGCTGGGTCGGGCTGGGCGTGTGCGACATGAAGGGCTTCTTCCCGTTGATCATCGAGGCGGTCCTGCCGTTGCTCGACCAGCCGTTCAGGCAGCCGCTGCTGATCCTGGCCACCTGCGACGAGGAAAGCTCCATGTCCGGCGCCCGCGCCCTGGCCGAGGCCGGACGGCCGCTGGGGCGCGCGGCGGTGATCGGCGAGCCGACCGGGCTCAAGCCGATCCGCCTGCACAAGGGCGTGATGATGGAGCGCATCGACATCCTCGGACGCAGTGGCCATTCGTCGGATCCTTCCCTCGGCCACAGCGCCCTGGAAGCCATGCATGACGTCATGGGCGCGATGATGGACCTGCGTCGGCAATGGCAGCGCGAATACAACAACGCCCAGTTCACGGTGCCGCAACCGACCATGAACTTCGGCTGCATCCATGGTGGCGACAACCCCAACCGCATTTGCGGCCAGTGCGCCCTGGAGTTCGACCTGCGGCCGCTGCCGGGCATGGACCCGCAGGTGCTGCGCGCTGCGATCCGCAGCAAGCTGGCGCTGCTGGCCGAGCAGCACCAGGTACGGATCGACTATGCGCCGCTGTTCCCCGAAGTGCCGCCGTTCGAGCAGAACGCGGAAGGGGAACTGGTGCAACTGGCCGAACGTCTTACCGGTCATGCGGCCGCAGCAGTAGCCTTCGGCACCGAAGCGCCTTATCTTCAGCGCCTGGGCTGCGAGACCATCGTGCTCGGCCCCGGTGACATCGCCTGCGCCCACCAGCCCGGCGAGTACCTTGAACTGTCACGCCTGGCGCCTACAGTGCGTCTGTTGCGTGAACTGATCCAGCATTACTGCCTCGGCCCGGCCTGAGGCCAGTCCTTTTCTCAATAGAGGAGAACGCGTGTGACGCCTTGCCTGTTGCGACGATAACCCTTCGAGCGCTGTGTGCCGTTCCGTTCTTGTTTTAATCCTTACAGGCTCAGGTCATGCCCGAATACGTCAACTGGCTGCGTCACGCTTCTCCCTATATCAATGCCCACCGGGACTGCACCTTCGTGGTCATGCTCCCGGGAGACGGGGTCGAACACCCCAACTTCGGCAATATCGTCCACGACCTGGTGCTGCTGCACAGCCTCGGGGTTCGCCTCGTCCTGGTGCACGGTTCCCGTCCGCAGATCGAAAGCCGCCTGGCCGCCCGTGGCCTGAGCGCCCATTACCATCACGGGCTGCGCATCACCGACGCGGCCACCCTGGAGTGCGTGATCGACGCCGTGGGGCAACTGCGCATTGCCATCGAGGCGCGCCTGTCGATGGACATGGCCAACTCGCCGATGCAGGGCGCGCGCCTGCGGGTGGCCTCGGGCAACCTGGTGACTGCGCGGCCGATCGGCGTGGTCGAGGGTGTCGATTACCACCACACCGGCGAAGTGCGCCGGGTCGACCGCAAGGGTATCGGCCGCCTGCTGGACGAGCGTTCGATCGTGCTGCTGTCGCCGCTGGGCTATTCGCCGACCGGCGAAATCTTCAACCTCGCCTGCGAAGACGTCGCCACCCGCGCGGCCATCGAGCTGGGCGCGGACAAGCTGCTGCTGTTCGGGGCCGAGCCGGGGCTGCTGGATGCCAACGGCAAGCTGGTGAAGGAGATTCGCCCGCAGCAGGTGGCGCCGCACCTGGAGCGCCTGGGCAACGATTACCAAGGCGAGCTGCTGGATGCCGCGGCGGAGGCCATCCGTGGCGGCGTGGCGCGCAGTCATATCGTCAGCTACGTGGAAAACGGTGCGCTGCTCAACGAGCTGTTCACCCGCGGTGGTGGCGGTACGCTGGTGGCGCAGGAGCAGTTCGAACTGGTGCGCGAGGCGGCGATCGAGGATGTCGGTGGCTTGCTGGAACTGATCAGCCCGCTGGAAGAGCAGGGCATCCTGGTGCGTCGTTCCCGCGAGGTGCTGGAACGGGAGATCGAGCAGTTCAGCGTGGTGGAGCGGGAAAGCACGATCATTGCCTGTGCGGCGCTGTATCCGATTGCCGATTCCGATGCGGGCGAGCTGGCTTGCCTGGCGGTGAACCCGGAGTATCGCCATGGCGGGCGTGGCGATGACCTGCTGGAGCGGATCGAGGAGCGGGCGCGGGAGATGGGCCTGAAGACCCTGTTCGTGCTTACTACGCGGACGGCGCACTGGTTCCGTGAGCGTGGTTTCGTGCCGAGCGGGGTAGAGCGGCTGCCGGCGGCGCGGGCGTCGCTGTACAACTACCAGCGCAATTCGAAGATCTTCGAAAAAGCCCTATAAAAACACCGCAGCCCCCTGTGGGAGCGGGTTCACCCGCGATTACGTCAGTGGATTCACTATCGTAATCGCGGGTAAGCCCGCTCCCACAGGGGGCTGCGGTGTTTTCAATTACACGGTGTGCAGGTACCAGTTGTACTCAAGGTCCGAGATGGAGTGCTCGAACTCCTCAAGCTCACTCTCCTTGCACGCGACGAAGATGTCGATGTACTTCGGATCGATGTACTTGTTGAGGATCTCGCTATCGTCCAGCTCGCGCAGGGCATCGCGCAGGTTGTTCGGCAGGCTCTGCTCGACCTGCTCGTAGGCATTGCCTTCCACGGGTGTGCTCGGCTCGATCTTGTTGGTCAGGCCGTGGTGAACACCCGCCAGCACGGCGGCCATCAGCAGGTACGGGTTGGCGTCGGCGCCGGCAACGCGGTGCTCGATGCGCACGGCATCGGCAGTACCGGTCGGTACGCGCAGGGCCACGGTACGGTTGTCCAGACCCCAGCTCGGTGCGTTCGGCACATAGAACTGCGCACCGAAACGACGGTACGAGTTGACGTTCGGGCAGAGGAACGCCATCGAGGCGGGCAGGGTCTCGAGCACACCGCCGATCGCGTGACGCAGCGCGGCGTTCTGCTCGGGATCCTCACTGGTGAAGATGTTCTTGCCATCCTTGTCCAGCACCGAGATATGCACGTGCAGACCATTGCCCGCCTGGCCCGGGTACGGCTTGGCCATGAAGGTGGTGTCCATCTCATGGTCGTAGGCGATGTTCTTGATCAGGCGCTTGAGCAATACCGCGTAGTCGCAGGCGCGCAGCGGGTCGGCGACGTGGTGCAGGTTCACTTCGAACTGCGCCGGGGCACTTTCCTTGACGATGGCGTCAGCAGGGATGCCCTGCTCCTTGGCACCTTCGAGGATGTCCTGGAGGCAGTCGACATATTCATCGAGGTCATCGATCAGGTAGACCTGGGTCGATTGCGGGCGTTTGCCGGAGATCGGCGAGCGTGGCGGCTGTGGACGCCCGTTCACGTTCTCCTGGTCGATCAGGTAGAACTCCAGCTCGAACGCGGCGCAGATGGTCAGGCCCAGTTCGTCGAACTTGCTCACCACCTGGCGCAGGACTTCACGCGGGTCGGCGAAGAACGGCTCGCCTTCGAGCTCGTGCATGGTCATCAGCAGCTGCGCGGTCGGGCGCTTCTGCCAGGGTTCGTTGGACAGGGTGCCCGGGATCGGATAGCAGATCCGGTCGGCGTCGCCGATGTCCAGGCCAAGGCCGGTGCTTTCGACGGTGGAGCCGTTGATATCCAGGGCGAAGAGGGAGGCGGGCAGGTTGATGCCTTTCTCGTAAACCTTGTGGAGGCTGGTGCGCTCGATGCGCTTGCCACGCACCACACCATTCATATCTGCAATCAGAAGGTCAACGTAGAGAACCTCAGGATGTTCCTTAAGGAACGCGTTCGCTTCGTTAAGCTGAACGGCACGCGGGGGTACCGACATGATGCAACACCTTTGTTGTTAAAAATATCAATCAAGTGGGGCTTGCAGGCCCAGTCAAACGGAAAGCCCGAGTGAAGTCAAGCAAGCCACATGATGCCCTAAAAAGGCACCATGGCGGCATTTTTGCTGCAATTAAGGGCATCGACAAGGGCGGCTTTCGTCGCGCAAGAGCGGAATCGAGAAAGCCGTATTTTATTTTTTACGGGGGTGTTGTGTAAAAAAATGAACAAGGCTAAGCTCGGTCGCAACCCATAACATCAATAATACCGGGGGTTACATGTTACGCCTGCCGATCAACGGCGAGAGCGGCCGTCCCGTGTGGACTGGCCCGAGCGCCACTTTCGCGAGCAGCGATCGCTACCTGCCCGTAGCGTTCAATCCGGCCAAAATAGTTGACGGCCAAGGCGACGTGTTCCCGAAAGATTCACCCTCTCATACTGCCTTTCATGACTATAGTCGGCTCCCCCGCATCCGGTCGGATGACGGAGACGCATTCTTCCCGCGCGGCTTTTGCTTTGCCTTGCCGGGGCATCCAGAATGCTGGGGAAGGCCTGCCATGGGCCTCCTGACCACCGTCCAGGCGTTTACCTCCCGAGGTATGTATGAGTAGCAGCAATCTCGACCAGCTCACCGATTGGCTGAAAGAGCACAAGATCACCGAAGTCGAATGCCTGATCAGCGACCTGACCGGCATCACCCGCGGCAAGATCTCGCCGACCAACAAGTTCATCGCCGAAAAAGGCATGCGTCTGCCCGAAAGCGTCCTGCTGCAGACCGTGACCGGCGACTACGTCGATGACGACATCTATTACGAACTGCTCGACCCTGCCGACATCGACATGGTCTGCCGCCCCGACGAAAACGCCGTGTTCCTCGTGCCGTGGGCCATCGAGCCGACCGCCCAGGTCATCCACGATACCTACGACAAGAAGGGCAACCCGGTCGAGCTGTCGCCGCGCAACGTGCTCAAGAAGGTTTTGAAACTCTACGCCGACAAGGGCTGGCAACCGATCGTGGCGCCGGAGATGGAGTTCTACCTGACCAAGCGCTGCGAAGACCCGGACTTCCCGCTGCAACCGCCCGTTGGTCGCTCCGGCCGCCCGGAAACCGGTCGCCAGTCGTTCTCCATCGAGGCCGCCAACGAATTCGACCCGCTGTTCGAGGACGTCTATGACTGGTGCGAGCTGCAGAATCTCGACCTCGACACGCTGATCCACGAGGACGGCACCGCGCAGATGGAAATCAACTTCCGTCACGGCAATGCCCTGTCCCTGGCCGACCAGATCCTGGTGTTCAAGCGCACCATGCGCGAGGCCGCGCTCAAGCACAACGTCGCCGCCACCTTCATGGCCAAGCCCATGACCGGCGAGCCGGGCAGTGCGATGCACCTGCACCAGAGCATCATCGACGTGAAGACCGGCAAGAACATCTTCTCCAACGAAGACGGCAGCATGAGCGAGCTGTTCCTCTATCACATCGGCGGATTGCAGAAGTTCATCCCCGAGGTGCTGCCGCTGTTCGCCCCCAACGTCAACTCGTTCCGCCGCTTCCTGCCCGACACCTCGGCGCCGGTCAACGTGGAGTGGGGCGAGGAAAACCGTACCGTCGGCCTGCGCGTACCGGATGCCGGCCCGCAGAACCGCCGTGTGGAAAACCGCCTGCCCGGCGCCGATGCCAACCCGTACCTGGCGATCGCCGCCAGCCTGCTGTGTGGCTATATCGGCATGGTCGAGGGCGTGAATGCCAGCGCACCGGTCCAGGGTCGTGGCTACGAACGGCGTAACCTGCGCCTGCCGCTGACCATCGAGGACGCCCTGGAACGCATGGAGAACTGCCGTGCGCTGGAGGCCTATCTGGGCAAGAAATTCATTGCCGGCTACGTCGCGACCAAACGCGCCGAGCATGAAAACTTCAAGCGCGTGATCAGCTCGTGGGAGCGTGAGTTCCTGCTGTTCGCGGTCTGATAAACCCCGGGGCCGCAGGAGCGCGGCCGCCAGCAATCGGAGAAGCACATGAGCGTCAAGAACCCGCAAACCCGCGAGTGGCAGGACCTGAGTCGTGATCATCACCTGGCGCCCTTCAGCGACTACAAGCAGTTGCAGGAGAAGGGGCCGCGGATCATCACCAAGGCCCAGGGCGTGCACCTGTGGGACAGCGAGGGCCACAAGATCCTCGACGGCATGGCCGGCCTGTGGTGCGTGGCGGTCGGTTACGGGCGTGAAGAGCTGGCCGAGGCGGCGAGCAAGCAGATGCGCGAGCTGCCGTACTACAACCTGTTCTTCCAGACCGCTCACCCACCGGCACTGGAGTTGGCCAAGGCCATCTCCGACGTGGCCCCGGCGGGCATGAGCCATGTGTTCTTCACCGGTTCCGGTTCCGAAGGCAACGACACCGTGCTGCGCATGGTCCGTCACTACTGGGCGCTGAAAGGCAAGCCGCAGAAGAAGGTGATCATCGGCCGGGTCAACGGCTACCACGGATCCACCGTGGCCGGTGCCAGCCTGGGCGGCATGTCGGGCATGCACGAGCAGGGCGACCTGCCGATCCCGGGCATCGTCCACATTCCGCAGCCGTACTGGTTCGGCGAGGGCGGCGACAAGAGCCCCGAGGAATTCGGCATCTGGGCCGCCGAGCAACTGGAGAAGAAGATCCTCGAAGTCGGCGTGGACAACGTCGCCGCCTTCATCGCCGAGCCGATCCAGGGCGCTGGCGGCGTGATCATCCCGCCAGACAGCTACTGGCCGAAGATCAAGGAGATCCTCGCCCGTCACGACATCCTGTTCGTCGCCGACGAAGTGATCTGCGGCTTCGGCCGTACCGGCGAATGGTTCGGCTCCGACTATTACGACCTCAAGCCCGACCTGATGACCATCGCCAAGGGCCTGACCTCCGGTTACATCCCCATGGGTGGTGTGATCGTTCGTGACGAAGTGGCCAGGGTCCTCGGCGAGGGCGGTGACTTCAACCACGGCTTCACCTACTCCGGCCACCCGGTGGCAGCAGCAGTGGGCCTGGAGAACCTGCGGATCCTGCGCGATGAGAAGATCGTCGAGCGCGTTCGCGAGGAAACGGCACCTTATTTGCAAAAGCGTCTGCGCGAGCTGAACGACCACCCGCTGGTGGGCGAGGTCCGCGGCCTGGGCATGCTCGGCGCGATCGAGCTGGTCAAGGACAAGGCCACCCGCAGCCGTTACGAAGGCAAGGCCGTCGGCATGATCTGCCGCCAGTTCTGCTTCGACAACGGCCTGATCATGCGCGCGGTAGGCGACACCATGATCATCGCGCCGCCGCTGGTGATCACGCGCGAAGAGATCGACGAACTGGTGGAAAAGGCCCGCAAGTGCCTGGACCTGACTCTGGAAGCGCTGCGCTGAGCACCTGCTAGGCTGGCGTAGTGGCTTTGCGGCATGCCAAGGCGTTGAAAGAGCGCCTTGGATCTTGCCAGACTAGCGACTGTTTCAGTCGCGGCGCAGACAGGGCCGGCCGCTGAACAGATGGCTTTATAAAAATTCTGGAGCAATACGCATGAAGAAAATCGGCAAGACGCTGTTGGCCGCATCCCTCGCCGGGATGGTGGCTAGTGCTGTTCACGCGGACGACAAGGTTCTCCACGTCTACAACTGGTCCGACTACATCGCCCCGGAGACCGTTGCCAAGTTCGAGAAGCAGACCGGCATCAAGGTCGTCTACGACGTCTTCGACAGCAACGAGACCCTGGAAGCCAAGCTGCTGGCAGGCAAGTCCGGCTACGACGTGGTCGTGCCGTCGAACAACTTCCTGGCCAAGCAGATCAAGGCCGGCGTCTACCAGGAGCTGGACAAGTCCAAGCTGCCTAACTGGAAGAACCTCGACGAAGACCTGCTCAAGGCCGTCGGCGATGCCAGCGACCCGGGCAACAAGCACGCCTTCCCGTACATGTGGGGCTCCATCGGCATCGGCTACAACCCGGAGAAGGTCAAGGCTGCGCTGGGCGTGGACAAGATCGACTCGTGGGACGTGGTGTTCAAGCCGGAGAACATCGCCAAGCTGAAGAGCTGCGGCGTGAGCTTCCTCGATGCCCCGACCGAAATGATCCCGGCCGCGCTGCACTACCTGGGCAAGCCGACCGCGAGCAAGGACAAGGCTGACCTGAAGGCCGCCGAAGACCTGTTCCTCAAGGTTCGTCCATCGATCGCCTACTTCCACTCGTCCAAGTACATCTCGGACCTGGCCAACGGCAACATCTGCGTGGCCGTGGGCTACTCGGGTGATCTGGAGCAGTCCAAGGCCCGTGCCCACGAAGCGGGCGACAAGGTGAAACTGGACTACGTCATTCCGAAGGAAGGTGCCGGCACCTTCTACGACATGGTAGCCATTCCGAAGGACGCCGAGAACGTCGACGCCGCCTACAAGTGGATGGACTTCCTGATGCAGCCGGAAATCATGGCCGAGATCACCAACGCCGTGCGCTTCCCGAACGGCAACAAGGCCGCCACGCCGCTGGTCGAGAAAGACATCTCCGGCGACCCGAGCATCTACCCGTCTGCCGAAGTGAAGAAGCAACTGTACGCAATCAGCGACCAGGATCCACAGACCCTGCGCCTGATCACCCGTAGCTGGACCAAGATCAAGTCGGGCAAATAAGCCGACGCATGCCTCGGGGCGCGGCGAAAGCCGCGTCCTTGACGGCTGCAACATAAAATTTTTTTGCTGCAAGGGTGTATCGAAGGTAAGTTGCGCGCCGGTTCGGTGATCCGGCAGTCATTTCTGCCGCACGCCACACGGGCACTAATGTAGAGGACCTCCCACTTGTCTATTTCCGTATTTCGCAAGGCCGTCATGGCTGGAGCGGGTCTGACGCTGGCTTGCAGCGTCCAAGCGGCGCCCACGGTGCACATTTACAACTGGTCGGACTACATCGGCCAGACCACCCTCGCGGACTTCGAGAAGTCCAGCGGCATCAAGCCGCTGTATGACGTTTTCGATTCCAACGAAACCCTGGAAGGCAAGCTGCTGGCCGGTCGCACCGGCTACGACGTGGTGGTGCCGTCCAACCATTTCCTCGGCAAGCAGATCAAGGCCGGCGCGTTCCAGAAGCTCGACCGCGCCCAGTTGCCGAACTGGAACAACCTCGATCCGGCCCTGCTCAAGCGCCTGGAGCGCAACGACCCGGGCAACCAGTACGCCGTGCCGTACCTGTGGGGCACCAACGGCATCGGCTACAACGTCGAGAAGGTCAAGGCGGTGCTCGGCACCGACAAGATCGATTCCTGGGCCGTGCTGTTCGAGCCGGAGAACATCAAGAAACTCTCCAGCTGCGGCGTCGCCTTCCTCGATTCGGCGGACGAAATGCTGCCGGCGATGCTCAACTACCTCGGGCTCGACCCCAACAGCCAGGATCCGAAGGACTACAAGCAGGCCGAGGAAAAGCTCCTCGCCATCCGTCCCTACGTGACCTATTTCCACTCGTCCAAGTACATCTCGGACCTGGCCAACGGCGACATCTGCGTGGCCGCCGGCTTCTCCGGTGATGTGTTCCAGGCCAAGGCCCGTGCCGAAGAAGCCGGCAAGGGCGTGAACGTGGCCTATGTGATTCCCAAGGAGGGAGGCAACCTCTGGTTCGACATGCTGGCCATCCCCAAGGATGCCAAGAACGTCAAGGAGGCCCATGCCTTCATCAACTATCTGCTTGAACCTGAGGTTATCGCCCAGGTCAGCGATTACGTTGGTTACGCCAACCCGAACCCCAAGGCTGGCGACCTGATGGACCAGGATGTACGCAAGGACCCTGCGGTCTACCCCTCGCAGGATGTGATCGACAAGCTTTACGTCAATTCCGAGTTACCGCCCAAAGTGCAGCGTTTGATGACCCGTACCTGGACTTCGGTCAAGACGGGTAAATAAAAAATCCGGACCCGCCACGGCAGGGGCGGGTGCAGAACATTCTGTTGGGAGTTTCACAAATGGCAGTTGCCTCCGGCGCCTATAAGAAAGCCCTCGAAGGCGACCAGCAACCCAAGCAGGTGCTGGTCAAGATCGATAGGGTCACGAAGAAGTTCGACGAAACCGTCGCGGTGGACGATGTCTCCCTCGAAATCAAGAAGGGCGAGATCTTCGCCCTGCTCGGCGGCTCCGGCTCGGGTAAATCGACCCTGCTGCGCATGCTGGCCGGTTTCGAGCGTCCGACCGAAGGGCGCATTTTCCTCGATGGCGTCGACATCACCGACATGCCGCCTTACGAGCGGCCGATCAACATGATGTTCCAGTCCTACGCGCTGTTCCCGCACATGACCGTGGCGCAGAACATCGCCTTCGGCCTGCAGCAGGACAAGATGCCCAAGGCCGAGATCGAGGCCCGCGTGGCCGAGATGCTCAAGCTGGTGCACATGACCCAGTACGCCAAGCGCAAGCCTCATCAGCTGTCCGGCGGCCAGCGCCAGCGCGTGGCCCTGGCCCGCTCGCTGGCCAAGCGTCCCAAGCTGCTGCTGCTCGACGAGCCGATGGGCGCGCTGGACAAGAAACTGCGTTCGCAGATGCAACTGGAACTGGTGGAGATCATCGAGCGGGTCGGCGTGACCTGCGTGATGGTGACCCACGACCAGGAAGAGGCCATGACCATGGCCCAGCGCATCGCCATCATGCACCTGGGCTGGATCGCCCAGATCGGTAGCCCGATCGACGTCTACGAGACCCCGACCAGCCGCCTGGTCTGCGAGTTCATCGGCAACGTCAACCTGTTCGACGGTGAAGTGGTCGACGACGCCGAGGGCCATGCCCGCATCGCCAGCCCCGAGCTGGAGCGCAACATCTACGTCGGTCACGGTGTCACCACCTCGGTGGAAGACAAGTCGATCACCTATGCACTGCGTCCGGAAAAACTGCTGGTCACCGCGCAACAGCCGACCTGCGAATACAACTGGTCGCGCGGC
This sequence comes from Pseudomonas ulcerans, assembly GCF_036324125.1. NCBI lineage: Bacteria > Pseudomonadati > Pseudomonadota > Gammaproteobacteria > Pseudomonadales > Pseudomonadaceae > Pseudomonas > Pseudomonas ulcerans. Next base: position 100,671 of record NZ_JAZDQN010000005.1, read on the forward strand.
AAGGTCCACGACATCGCCTACCTGGGCGGCCACTCGGTGTTCTACGTCGAGCTGCCGAGCGGCAAGATCGTCCAGTCCTTCGTCGCCAACGCCGAACGCCAGGGCTCGCGTCCGACCTGGGGCGACGAAGTCTACGTCTGGTGGGAAGACGACAGCGGCGTGGTACTGCGCTCATGAACATGCGCAAGCTCAAGCGAGCGCTCAATCGCGTGACGCCTGAAGGGCGGCATGTCGTCATCGGCATCCCGTTCCTCTGGCTGTTCCTGTTCTTCATGCTGCCGTTCTTCATCGTCCTGAAGATCAGCTTCGCCGAAGCGGACGTGGCGATCCCGCCGTACACGGAGATCTACAGCTACGTCGAGGACAAGATCCAGGTCGTGCTCAACCTGGCCAACTACGGCCTGCTGACCGAGGACGAGCTGTACATCTCGGCCTACCTGGGCTCTTTGAAGATGGCCTTCTTCAGCACCCTGCTGTGCCTGCTGATCGGTTACCCGATGGCCTACGCCATCGCCAATGCGCGCAAGGACATCCAGACCGTCCTGCTGCTGCTGATCATGATGCCGACCTGGACCGCGATCCTGATCCGTGTCTATGCGTGGATGGGCATCCTCAGCAACAACGGCCTGCTCAACGCCTTCCTGCAATGGCTGGGCGTGATCGACCAGCCGCTGCAGATCCTCAACACCAACCTGGCGGTGTACATCGGCGTGGTCTATTCGTACCTGCCGTTCATGATCCTGCCGCTGTTCGCCAACCTCGTGAAGCATGACCAGAGCCTGCTGGAAGCCGCGTCGGACCTGGGTTCGAGCCGCTTCAACAGCTTCTGGAAGATCACCGTGCCGCTGTCCAAGAACGGCATCATCGCCGGCTGCATGCTGGTGTTCATCCCGGTGGTGGGCGAGTTCGTGATTCCTGAGCTGCTTGGTGGTCCGGAGACCCTGATGATCGGCAAGGTGCTCTGGCAGGAGTTCTTCAACAACCGCGACTGGCCGGTGGCCTCGGCCCTGGCGGTAGTGATGCTGGCGATCCTGATCGTGCCGATCCTGCTGTTCAACCGCAGCCAGGCGAAAGAGATGGAGGGCCGGGCATGAAGCGTGTCGGATTTTCCAATGTAATGCTGGTCCTCGGCCTGTTGTTCATCTACCTGCCGATGCTGATCCTGGTGATCTACTCGTTCAACGCCTCCAAGCTGGTGACGGTGTGGGGCGGCTGGTCGGTGAAGTGGTACGTCGGCCTGCTGGACAACACCCAGCTGATGGGTTCGGTGATGCGCTCGCTGGAGATCGCCTGCTACACCGCGATCGCCGCGGTGGCGCTGGGTACCCTGGCGGCCTTCGTGCTGACCCGGGTCACCCGCTTCAAAGGCCGTACCCTGTTCGGTGGCCTGGTCACCGCGCCGCTGGTCATGCCCGAGGTGATCACCGGTCTGTCGTTGCTGCTGCTGTTCGTGGCCATGGCGCAGATGATTGGCTGGCCGCAGGAGCGCGGTATCGTCACCATCTGGATCGCCCACACCACGTTCTGCGCCGCCTATGTGGCGGTGGTGGTGTCGGCCCGCCTGCGCGAACTGGACCTGTCCATCGAGGAAGCGGCCATGGACCTTGGCGCGCGGCCGTGGAAGGTGTTCTTCCTGATCACCATCCCGATGATCGCGCCTTCGCTGGCGGCGGGCGGCATGATGTCCTTCGCCCTGTCGCTGGATGACCTGGTACTGGCGAGCTTCGTGTCCGGCCCGGGTTCCACCACCCTGCCGATGGAAGTGTTCTCCGCGGTGCGCCTGGGCGTGAAGCCCGAGATCAACGCCGTGGCCAGCCTGATCCTGCTGGCGGTGTCGATGGCGACCTTCCTGGTCTGGTACTTCAGCCGCCGTGCCGAGGAACGCCGCAAGCGCGCGATCCAGCAGGCGATCGAGGAAGCGGCTGCCGATGGCTGGAAACAGCCGGAAGTGCGGCGTCCGGCTCAAGCTTGAGCTGAGACCCTATCGCTGGCAGCTCCCACACGATCCCTGTGGGAGCTGGCTTGCCAGCGATAGGGCCCTCAAGATCAACCGACAGCTATTTGCCCGGCACCAGCCTCAAAGTCCCCTCCGTCTCCCCCGCCAACCCCAACCAGGCCCGCTGGTATTTCCCCTCGATATACGGCCTGGCCTGATCGCTGTAATGCCGATCGAACAACACCCCGCTCTGCCCCACCGGATTGATGCTCAACGCCGTCCCCGCATCGGCGAAGTCGATCAGTCGCCTCGTTGAAGGCCCATAAGTCACCGGCCATGGCGCCGGGCCGATCTTCGCCGATAGGTTGTTCGGCACCTCATGGGTCCCCGGTGCGGCGAACGGCCCGACATTGAACAGCTTGTCCAACGGCTTCTGCATACCCAGCGGATGCCCGTGGGTCAGGGTATGCGCCTTGCCCCACTGCCAGCCGGACGGATCCTTGCCAAGCGTTTCGCCCAGGTGCGCCAGGGTCTTGTCCCACGCCTGCCTGACCACCGCCGTGCGACTGCCGCGTTCGCTGCTGCCCTCGCTGTTCCACCACGGCGAATCCGCATCGGCGGCCAGGCGTGGCAGGGCGTCGTCGATCACCCGGGTCGAGATCAGCGCCTGGAACCAGGCATCGCCCAGTTCGTCGTGCATCGCGGCAAAGGCCAGCTCATAGAGGAACTGGTTGAACAGCGTGGCGCTGACCGAGGCCAGCGGATAGTCGCCGCGCCAGGCGGCCAGTTGCTCCACCAGTTCGCGACCCTGCTGGTCCTGCACCACCTGGCGCAGCACCGGCAGCAGCGGGCCTAGGGTGCGCGGGCCGTAGTCGGTGGCGGTGCCCAGTTGCAGGGCCTGGCTGTTTTGCAGGTCCCATTTGACCTGGTCGTCGGCCAGTTGTCGGTCCAGCTGGCGACCGCGGTCCGGCAGGTTGTAGTAGCCGGGAATCGCCACGCCGCTGGGCGATTGCGGCTGGAAGTTGGCCGAGACGATGTAGCCGCTGGCCGGGTTCTCCGACTGCGGGTTGGCGCTGAACGGGTAGAAGCCGGACTTGTCCGCCTGCCCCGTGCTGCCATCGAGGATGAACGCCGGGTTCACGCCCTCCGGCCGGATCGGCAAGGCCGCCGCCGCCCACCAGCCGATATCGCCGCGGGTGTTGGCCCAGACGAAGTTGAGGCCCGGTGCCTGGACCTTCTGCACCGCACTGCGCATGGCGTCCAGGCTACTGGCGCGGTTGATCTCGTAGAAACCGTCGAGGATCGGGTTGGCACTTTCCAGGAAGGCCCACCACATGGCAATCGGCGTCGGACCTGCGTCCTGGCCCAGCACCTTGTTGACGATCGGGCCATGGGGCGAGCGCAGCAGGGTCACGGTCTGGTCGGCTTCACCCTTGACCTTGATCCGCTGCTCGCTACGGGTCAGCGGCTGCCACTGGCCATGGACCATGACCTGGTCCGGGTTGTCCGGGTTGATCTTCTCGGCGATCAGGTCGACGTCGTCGTTCTGGAACATGGTCAGGCTCCAGCCGAATTCACGGTTGTGCCCGAGCGAGGCAAACGGGTTGAGCGCCTGGTGATAGCCGTACAGATGGAAGCCTGGTGCCGACAGCTCGGCCTCGTACCATACCGCCGGCACCGAGAAGCGGATATGCGGGTCGCCGGCCAGCAACGGCTTGCCGCTGCGGGTGCGACTGCCGCTGACCGCCCAGGCGTTGCTGCCTTCGAACTGCGGCAGGCCGGCTTCGCCGAAGGCCTGTTGGCTGACCTGGGCCAGTTGCCCGAGGGATTTCCAGTCGGCGTCCGCCAGCGCCGGGGCGCGTTGCAGCACGCCGTCGGGATGCCAGTCGAGGTCGAACACCTTCAGGTACTGTTCGCCGAGATGGTCGCGGACGTAGGTCAGCAGCGGTTCGGTGCGGAAGGCGGCGGCGAAGCTGTAGGCCATGAAGCCGGCGATGCTCAGGGTGTCCTGGGCGGTGAAGGGGCGCGGGCTGATGCCCAGTGCGTCGAACTCCATCGGCCGCGGGTGCGAGTCCTGCCAGGCATTGACCCCTTCGAGGTAAGCCTGCAACGCCTTCCACGCAGGTGACTGCTTGTCCTGGCGATCGACCATGACCTGCGCCTGCTCGCCGATGCGCAGGCTGCGGAACAGGGTGTCGGTGGCGACCATCTTCGGCCCCAGCACCTCGGCCAGCTCGCCGCGGGCCAGGCGCCGGGTGATCTCCATCTGGAACAGGCGGTCCTGGGCATGCACGTAGCCCAGGGCGCGGTACAGGTCGATCTCGTTCTGCGCCTGGATATGCGGCACGCCGCGCTCGTCGTAGCGCATGCTGACCGGCGCCTGGAGCTTCGCCAGGGCGATCTCGCCGTCCCGTTGTGGCTGCTTGCCTTGCACATACAGATAACCGCCACCGGCTGCCGCGAAGGCGATGGCAACGGCGAGAAGGGTGAGACTGCGTTTCATCGAAGCTCCTTGGGGATCTTTCTGGCAGCGAGTCGGTCATGATCGGACAGAGGATAGACTTTGCCAGCCGATAGATCAGCCAGGAGTGATGGCCAATGGACCTTAGCGAAAAACAGAAGATGCTCACCGGCCAGTTGTACCGCGCCACCTGCCCGGAGCTGCAAGCCGAGCAGATCGCCAACAAGCACTGGATGCAGCGCTACAACGACTCCGCCGACCTGCTCAACGAGCAGCGCCATGGCCTTCTCGTCGAGCACTTCGCCAAGGTCGGGCGCGGCGCGGTGATCCGGCCACCGTTCTATTGCGACTACGGCTACAACATCGAGCTGGGTGCCAACGTCTTCATGAATTTCAACTGCGTGATCCTCGATATCTGCAGGGTGAGCATCGGCGACGACTGCCAGATCGGGCCGGCGGTGCAGATCTATGCGGCGGACCACCCACGGGATCCGGATGTCCGCCGCAGCGGACTGGAGAGCGGCAAGCCGGTGACGATCGGCTGCAACGTCTGGATTGGTGGCGGGGCGATCATCCTGCCGGGGGTGACGGTGGGGGATAACGCGATCATCGGTGCGGGCAGCGTGGTGAGTCGGGATGTGCCAGCGGGGGTGACGGTGATGGGCAATCCGGCGCGGGTGCGCTAACGGGCTGACGCGGACCTTTTGGGAGTGGGTCCGCGTCGTTTTCCTGATTTTCTATCAGGCCGACTTGAAGCCGGGTTTGCCGTTGGCGGCGCGCCATTCCTTGACGTGATTGACGATCGACTGAGGGGTCGCGCTATGCCCTTCTTCGGGGTAGTAAATCAGGTCGGATTTTGCGGGGTGCTCGGTCAGGCGTTCGAACTCACTGGTGAGGTGGTCCAGATATTTGCCGAAGGCGTTGCCCTTCAAGCCTGAGCGGTTTTCGAAGAACTCCTCCACCAACTGGATGAACTCGGCCTCGGTATAGTCTTCAATCTTCTGTTTGGTGTTCATTGCTGGCTCCCCCCTTTATGAGCTTCGGCATGCTGTTTCGGAGTCATGACCACAATGTTGTCAATGTCGTATACGGCTCCTCCTTTGGCAATTTGGTGGACATGATGCAGCTCGAAGGATTTTTTACTTTTGTTGTGCTCTTGGCTTGTGGCCATTGGTGCTAAGCCCTCCCGCATTCTTACAACATTCGAAGGAATGAACTGTTGGCTAAGCTCGGCATCAGCAGCGACCGCCTTCCAGATGGCTTCGCGCATTCGATCCCAGTTGCTGAATGTCCGTCCCCTCAGGTGGTCCGCGATTCGAGACGGTATTGGTGAGCCCTGCTGTGTACCTGCAGTTCCGAGCCAGGTCCCAGAGATGTTCTGCCCGGTCCCTGTGGCGACGCCCGCATAATCCCGCGGGCTCTTGAACATGAGGTAAACAGGCTCAAGCCCCGAATCCGCCGGGAAGACCACGATGTAGTCATCCGGCCGGATATCGTCGAGCTCCGGGAACGGCAGGATCTGCGGCCTCGTCTGGATGCTGATCCTGCCGGGATAGAGACCGCTGAGTTCGAGCGCGGATGGCACTGTCGCCGTCGAGTTGTCCGCAGGCTGCTGCTCCGGAGTCCAGAGCACGGTGATCGGGCCGGGGCCGTCGGTGGTGAAGCGCCAGGCGCCCTGTTCAGCGTCCCAGGTCGCCGCGCGGACCGGCACGTCCGCGGGGAGGGCGTCGGAGCCGGTCGTGGCAATTTCGATCTGCGATTTTCCATCCAGCAAGCCGGAGATGAGCCGAATCGGCAGGGGTATCGATTCACCGATGCTGGCCTTCAACTGCTCCCAGTCGATGCTCAGCGTCATGTCGGTAAACGGCACGCTGATGCCATGGCGCTCGCCTTGGCCCAGCTTCATGGAGAACGCCAGCAGGGACGCCACGTGAAGCACCTTGCCCGCGAGGCCGGCTTTTGGCAGCACATGCCCTAGGCCCTTGCGCAGGACGCTGCCCTTGGAGGCGAACACCGCCATCGACAGGGGGGAGGGCGTGATCACCTGCGGCAGCCCCGCAGCGCTGGCTGTCAGCGAGTAGGTGACCGGAAGCTGGGGGATTTCCAGGCCTTCCAGTGCGGCCATGCGCACCAGCCCGTCCCGGACCTCGCTGAGCGCGGCTTCAAGATGCTCGATGTATTCGGCAATCCGCGCGGACTCTTCGGGCCAGGTCGCGTGATGGTTGTCGATGAACATGAAGGTCTGTTGCGAGAGGGTGCTGGCTGCGCCGCAGGTGGCATCGGAAATCTGGAAGGGCTTGGCGGTCGCGACCCAGGACTGCAACAGTTTGGCGGGGGCCCCGAGCTTTAGGATCGAGGTTTCGACACCTTGGCGTGAGGACCGTACGGCGTAGGCTGCCTGGAGCAGCGCGGCGATATCATCTTCCAGTTCCGCAGAAAACGCCGTTGCCGTAGATGGGTCGATCGCGTCGAACCGGTGATGGGAACAGTGCTCCAGGCACTCCCAGGCCTGTTGCAGGCCGACTTGCAGTGCGTGTCGTGCCTGCGCCAGTTCCGCCTGCAGTCGCTGTATTTCCAGCGAGTTCCGGTCCAGGCTGTTTTGCGCCTGTCCATGCAGGCGCTGCTCGGCCTGGATCTTCTCGATGGTGAGCTTCTGCGCGCGTGATCTCAGCTGGTCGATCGACTGGGCCAGCAGACGGGCTTCAAAGGCCGCCTTGTAGGAAGCGAGCCAGGCCTGTTTCGGATCGGTCCCCAGTGAGGGCTGATGGGCGGCGCGCAGGTAATCCGTAGAGGTCCTGGAGACCGGGTCAACGCCGTAGAACGCCAGGGCGGACTTCCAGGCGATGTCCCGTGCGGCTTGCTTCTGCTCCAGCAACCGCTCTATGGCGGATAGCTGGCGCTCGATGGAAACCCGCTGATCCAGCCCCTTGAGCGAGCCGGTGATCCCGATGACCTGTTGATCGAGCTCGGCCTTCAGGGATTTCTCGTTTTCCTTGTATTGCTGTTCGACCGTTTTACGCTCGGTCTCGATCTCTTCGACCACATCGATCACCAGGCTGCCAGGACGGAAGCGCGAGATGTAGTGATGACGAGGAATGAAATCGTTTGCCCATCTAAAGGCATGCAGGTCGTGCAGCCGGTCATTGCCCGGATAAATGCCTTTGACAGGGCTTGGGGGTAGATTCACAGGATTCGACATACAGGCTCTCCTTTGCTTGTATGCGCGAAACCTACGAGGTGGTGTCCTCCCCAAGGGTGTAGATAGTTATCGGTCCAGGCTCAGGTTCGGCCGGGTATCACTGCCCCCACGGGCAGTAACAGCCCACCGCCATCGTCTGCGTTACCTGTACCGGCCGGCCCTGGGTCAGGGCCTGCAGGATCGGTTCGATGAAGCTGTTGCTGGCATTGCAGGTCGCGCCTTCGCTGTACGGCCCGAAGTAGGCGAGGTTGCCTTCGCGGTCCCAGATCGCCACGGCCGGGCTGGCCGGCAGGTGCTCGGCGCCGGGCAGGCTGGCGATGGGCTTGAGTGCCGTGAGGTTGGCGGGAAGCTGGCCGTGGCTGCCGGGCTTCTGGACCACGTGGAAAGACACACCCTGCGGCGCGTAGTGCTCGATCAGCTCGCCCAGGTGCTGCTGGTTGCCGACATTGCACGGGCAGGCCGGATCCCAGAAGTGCACCAGGCGGATCGGTCCGGGGCCGGCGAGTTCTGGTGGCAGGCGCAGCCGGTCGCCGCTGAACAGCGCGGTCTGGTTGTCGAACGGACGCAGGTACTGGCGCTGGAAATTGTCATAGGCCCACCATAACCCGGCGGCACACAGCAGGAGGGTGAGGGCGGCGATCAGCTTTTTCCCCGACATGGGCAATCCCGGCAAATTGAAGGGGGCCAGCTTGCCATGCCCCCGCCGACAGATGAATATCGCAGATCAATCCTTTGCCGCCTTTCCGGAAATCCGCCATGTCCGCCTCGTTCCAAGCCGATTCACTGCGTGCCAGCCTGCCTGCATTGGCGGCACGCCAGCCGTTGTCGGTCGAGGGCCAGGCGTACCAGCGTTTCTATGGACTGGATCGCGCGCCGCGTGCGGCGAGCTGGCTGGGGCGCTTTTCCTGCGCTGGCTTCGACGTGGTCGCCCAGGCCTGGCTGCCCGCCGAACCGGTGGCGACCCTTGTGGTGCTGCATGGCTTCTACGACCACATGGGTCTGTACCGGCATGTGATCGACTGGGCGCTTGGGCAGCGCTTCGCAGTGCTTTCCTGCGACCTGCCGGGGCACGGGCTGTCCAGTGGCGAGCGGGCCAGCATCGATGACTTCGCGGTGTACCAGCAGGTCCTCGATGCCTTGTTCGAGCAGGCCGGCGCGCTGCAATTGCCGCAACCCTGGCACCTGTGCGGGCAGAGCACCGGCGGCGCCATCGCGGTCGACCATCTGCTGCACCGCGGTGAGCACAGCCCGGTGACGGGCGAAGTGGTCCTGTTGGCGCCGCTGGTACGGCCGCGGGCCTGGGGCTGGTCGAAACTCAGCTACTGGATGCTGCGGCCTTTCGTGAACGGCATTGACCGGCGTTTCAGCGAAAACAGCAACGATCCGACCTTCCTCCCGTTCCTCCTGGCCGACCCGCTTCAACCACGACGCCTGCCCACTGCCTGGGTCGGCGCGTTGCTGGAATGGGTGCGGCGCATCGAGGCAGCGCCGGGCAGTACGCGGCGGCCGCTGATCGTGCAGGGTGAGCAGGACATGACGGTGGACTGGCGCTACAACCTGGAGGTGCTCAGGAGCAAGTTCGATGCCCCGCAGGTCCTCCTGCTGCCGCAAGCACGGCACCACCTGGCCAATGAGCTGCCGGAGATCCGCCAGCGCTACCTGGCGTTCATCGGCCAGCGCCTGGGCTGATCAGCGCAGGTCTGAGCTGCTCTGGCCGACGGCGAGGCCGGCGCGGATCGCGGCCAGGGCCGCCTTGTAGTAGGCCTGGCCTTCGCTGGATTCGGCAAAGGTGGCGAACTCTTCCAGCTCGGCGTCGGACAGGTCGCGGTAGACGTACAGCAGGGTGTTGTTCAGGTCTTCGCCGATCTGCTGCATCAGGCGCTGGCGCTGGCCGTCCAGCAGGCCCTGGGCCTGGCCGCCGCCAAACAGGCCGGGAATCATCTGGCTGAGGCTGTCGGCTGCCACGCCGGCGATCGCCAGGCTGACTTCGGCACCGGCTTCGCGGGCCGGCAGGGCCTGGGCCAGGTGGCCGACGATCAGCAGGCGGGTGTCGCTGGCCTCGATCTTCGGCAGGCCCTTGGCGTTCTTCGCCAACTGGTCGCGGCGGGTAGCGAGCAGTTCGGCGGCCACCACCTTGCGCCCCAGCGGCGACTGGAAGAAGTCCAGCGCGGGCGCGGGGTTGCTCAGGTTGGCGCGCAACTGGGCCTCGGCGCGGCGGTCCACGGCCTTGGCTTCGAAACGCTGGTTGCTGTTCTCCACCAGCGCCTGGAATACCGCGGGCGGCAGGCTTTTCTGGTAGCGCTGCTGGGCGGCAGCGATGGCATCGGAGAAGTGGGCGCGCTGCTCAGGCCAGCCGGCGACCTTGTACAGCTGATCGAGGGAGTCTGCCCGGACAGGCGTGGTGCAGATGATCAACAACAGAAAAAACAGACGGCGCATTCAGGACTCCTGTCGGCAGGCCGCTATTGTCCGTGGCCTTGCGGGCCTTTGTCGAGAAGCCCGTGACGCGATGCGACCAAGTGGCGCTGTCGGTTTGCCCGGCGGCCCGCTACCATGCGCGGCATGCACATATCCTCCGAACATCCGCAGTTGCTCGGCATCGTCGACGACCTGGCCAACCAGGGCTGGTCGCGGCAGGCCATTTTCCTTCCCGACGCCCTGACCCGGGCGCTGGCGGCCGAGTGCCGGCGGCGCAAGGCCGAGGGTGAGCTGGCGCCGGCCGGAGTAGGTCGTGGCCAGGGCCAGGAGGTCCGCGAGGGGATTCGCGGCGACCATATCCTGTGGCTCGAACCCGGCCAGTCCGAAGCCTGCGACCAGTACCTGGCGCTGATGGACAGCCTGCGCGAGGCGCTCAATCGCGACCTGTACCTGGGCCTGGAGGATTTCGAGTGCCATTTCGCCCTGTACCCGCCGGGGACTTTCTATCGCAAGCACCTGGATCGCTTCCGCGATGACGACCGACGGACGGTGTCGGCGATCATCTACCTCAACGACGACTGGCAGCCTGCCGATGGTGGCGAGCTGCGCGTCTACTTCGCCGATGGCCGCGAGCAGGACCTGCCGCCAGTGGGTGGCAGCCTGATCGTGTTCATGTCTGCCGACCTGCCTCATGAAGTGCTCGCCGCCAATCGCGAGCGCCTGTCGGTCACCGGCTGGTTCCGCCGCCGTGGCAACGAACCGTTCTGACCTGCCGCGAGTGCTGGTGAGCGCCTGCCTGCTCGGCCAGCCGGTGCGTTATGACGGGCGCGCCAGTGGCCATCCTGATCTGTTGCGGCTCTGGCAGGAACAAGGCCGGGTGGTGCCGCTGTGCCCGGAAGTCGCCGGTGGCCTGCCGACGCCGCGCCCGCCCGCGGAGATTCCCGGCGGGCAGGGCGGCGAGGTGCTGGATGGCGGGGCGCAGGTGGTGACGGTGCTTGGCGAGGATGTCAGCGCGGCGTTTCTGGCGGGGGCCCGACAGGCGCTGGAGCTGGTGCGCCGTCATGAGATCCGGGTGGCGGTGCTGAAGTCCGGCAGCCCTTCGTGTGGCAACCGGCTGGTGTACGACGGGACGTTCAGCGGCAGCAAGGTTGGCGGCGAAGGGGTGACTGCGGCCTTGCTGCGGCGGGAGGGGGTGTCGGTGTTCAGTGAGCTTGAGCTGGAAGAGGCGAGCCAGGAACTGGATTCGCTCTGAACTTCAAAGCCTCATCGCTCGCTTGCCAGTGATGAGGCCTTCAGTAGCAATGAAGAGCTAGGGCTTCGGCGGCTCGCTGGCATCCACCCCGAACCACTTCTTCGACAGCTCGGCCAGCCGGCCATCCGCCTTGATCCGCTGCAGGGCATTGTCCAGCGCACTCTGGAAGGCCGGGTTGCCCTTCTGGAACGGAATCGCCAGGCTCAGCACCGGGCCGACGCTGGCGCCTTCCTCCACGGGCAGCTTGCTGTCGCGAATCGCGTAGGGCACCAGCAGGCGATCGCTGATCACTGCGTCGATCTGGTCATCGGCCACTTCCTTGATCGGCTGCGCCGGATCCTGATAACCGCGCAGGTCCACGCCCTCGACCGCCTTGGCCTGCTCGGCGAACGAGCTGCCCTGGACGAAGCCCAGGCTATGTCCCTTGAACGCTTCGAGGCTGTGCAGCGGTCGCTTCTCTTCGCGGCGCACGATCAACTGGGCGCGGGTATAGCTGTAGGGCGTGCTGAAATCCAGGCGTTCTTCCAGTTCCGCACTGACCGCGACCTGGTTCAGGGCAATATCGTACTTGCCGCTCTGCACGCCAGGCAGCAGGGCATCGGCCGTCACCTCGACGAAGGACGCGTTGACGTCCAGTTCACGGGCAAGCATCTGTCCTAGTTCCACTTCGAAACCACTCAGTTGCCCGGCGGTATCGCGGAAGTTGAACGGCGGCATCTTCGCTTCGATGGCAATGCGCAACTCGTTGCGGTCGCTGACGTCGTCCATCAGTTCCGCGTGAGCCCACGGACTTAGAAGGCTGGCGGCAAACAATGCCCCGGTAAGAAAACGCATTCGAGCCCCTTTTTATTGGCAATTAACACAGTATTGCCGCAGCTTTCTGGTTTGCCACGGTCAACGTGCCCCTTGTGACCACGTCACACCCGGGATGTTTAACGGTAGTTGAAATATTTCTCGCGCATTCGTGTAACTTCCGTTTTTGTCCGACCAATAAAAAGGGAGGCCACCAGGGCCTCCCTTTTCAACAGCGAAGCGAACTCAGAACAGGACGCGGGAACGGATGGTGCCCTTGACCTGTTGCAGTTTCTCTTGCGCCAGGTCGGAGTAGTCGGCGTCGACGTCGATCACCACGTAACCGACTTTCTCGTTGGTCTGCAGGAACTGACCGGAGATGTTGATGCCGTTCTCGGCGAAGACCTTGTTGATCTCGCTGAGCACGCCCGGGATGTTTTCGTGGATATGCAGCAGGCGGTGCTTGCCCGGGTGCGCCGGCAGGGCAACTTCAGGGAAGTTGACCGAGGACACCGAAGTACCGTTGTCGCTGTACTTGACCAGCTTCTCGGCCACTTCCAGGCCGATGTTGGCCTGGGCTTCGGCGGTGGAACCACCGATGTGCGGGGTCAGGATCACGTTGTCCAGGCCACGCAACGGGCTTTCGAACTCTTCGTCGTTCGAGCGCGGCTCGACCGGGAACACGTCGATGGCGGCGCCGATCAGGTGCTTGTCGCGGATCGCGGCGGCCAGGTGGTCCAGTTCGACCACGGTGCCGCGGGCGGCGTTGATCAGGATCGAGCCCTTCTTCATCGCGCGGATTTCCTTCTCGCCGATCATCCACTGGGTGGATGGCAGCTCAGGCACGTGCAGCGAGACGATGTCGGCCAGGCCGAGCAGTTCGTGCAGGCTGGTGACCTGGGTCGCGTTGCCCAGCGGCAGCTTGGTCAGCGGGTCGAAGAAGAACACCTGCATGCCCAGGCTCTCGGCCAGGACCGACAGCTGGGTGCCGATCGAACCGTAGCCGACGATGCCCAGTTTCTTGCCACGGATCTCGAAGGAGTTGGCCGCGCTCTTGATCCAGCCGCCACGGTGGCAGGACGCATTTTTCTCAGGGATGCCGCGCAGCAGCAGGATGGCCTCGGCCAGCACCAGCTCGGCAACGGAGCGGGTGTTGGAGTACGGGGCGTTGAACACGGCGATGCCGCGCTCGCGAGCCGCGTCCAGGTCGACCTGGTTGGTGCCGATGCAGAAACAGCCGACAGCGACCAGTTTCTTGGCGCAATCGAAGATCTCTTCGGTCAGTTGGGTGCGGGAGCGGATACCGATGAAGTGGGCATCGGCGATCTTTTCCTTCAGCTCGGCTTCCGGCAGGGAACCGGTGAGGTACTCGATGTTGGTGTACCCGGCGGCCTTGAGGACGTCCACGGCGTTCTGGTGGACCCCTTCGAGAAGAAGGAACTTGATCTTGCTCTTATCGAGAGAAGTCTTGCTCATCTGCGTAAACCTGTGTCCCGGAGAAAAATGGCAGGGAAGTGAAGCGCTCGCAGAGTCGGCGGGAAAGCTCGATCAGCGGGGGGCGTATGCTAGCATACCGACGCCGCGCTCAGACCATCCCCGGCACGTGAAGTGTGCTCAGGGTGACCATGAAAAGTTCGAGAGTTCCGCCGATGACCGACCCCGTTCTGATCGATGAACTGAAGACCCTTGTCGAGCCTGGCAAGGTCCTCACCGACCCCGCGTCCCTCGAAGCCTGGGGCAAGGACTGGACCAAGCACTTCCCCCCGGCCCCGTCGGCCATCGTCTTCCCCAAGACCGTCGATCAGGTCCAGGCCATCGTCCGCTGGGCCAACCGGCACAAGGTCGCGCTGGTCCCGTCGGGCGGACGCACCGGGCTCTCCGCCGCTGCCGTGGCGGCCAATGGCGAAGTCGTGGTGTCCTTCGACTACATGAACCGCATCCTCGACTTCAATGCCTTCGACCGCACCGTGGTGTGCCAGCCAGGCGTGGTCACCGCGCAGTTGCAGGCTTTCGCCGAAGAGCAGGGGCTGTATTACCCGGTAGACTTCGCGTCGTCCGGCTCCAGCCAGATTGGTGGCAATATCGGTACCAATGCCGGCGGAATCAAGGTGATTCGCTACGGCATGACCCGCAACTGGGTGGCCGGCCTCAAGGTGGTCACCGGCGCCGGCGAACTGCTGGAACTGAACAAGGACCTGATCAAGAACGCTACCGGCTACGACCTGCGCCAGCTGTTCATCGGTGCCGAAGGCACCCTGGGCTTCGTGGTGGAGGCCACCATGCGCCTCGACCGGGCGCCGAAGAACCTCACCGCGATGGTCCTCGGCACCCCGGACTTCGACTCCATCATGCCGGTGCTGCATGCATTCCAGGGCAAGCTCGACCTGACCGCCTTCGAGTTCTTCTCCGACAAGGGCCTGGCGAAGATCCTCGGTCGCGGCGACGTACCCGCGCCGTTCGCCACCGAATGCCCGTTCTATGCCTTGCTGGAATTCGAGGCCACCACCGAGAACGTGGCCAACGAGGCGCTGGCCCTGTTCGAACACTGCGTCGAGCAAGGCTGGGTGCTGGACGGGGTGATGAGCCAGAGCGAGCAGCAACTGCGCAATCTGTGGAAGCTGCGCGAATACCTGTCCGAGACCATCTCCCACTGGACCCCGTACAAGAACGACATTTCGGTGACGGTGGCCAGGGTCCCGGCGTTCCTGCGCGATATCGACGCCATCGTCACGGCGTACTATCCGGACTTCGAAGTGGTCTGGTACGGGCATATCGGTGATGGCAACCTGCACCTGAACATCCTTAAGCCAGACGACATGGGCAAGGACGAGTTCTTCGCCAAGTGTGCCGTGGTCAACAAGCAGGTGTTCGAAACCGTCGAGAAGTACAACGGTTCGATCTCCGCCGAGCATGGCGTCGGCATGACCAAGCGCGATTACCTTGCCTACAGCCGCTCGGCGGCGGAAATTGCATACATGAAAGCAGTCAAGGCGGTATTCGATCCCAACGGGATCATGAACCCGGGCAAGATCTTCGCCCCCGAGTGAGCCGCTGCCACGGATTCAACCAGCACCAGGAGTCGGTCATGAATTATCAGCACCAATATGTAGACGGGACGCGCATCCACTTCACCCTGGGCAAGGTGGTGTGCATCGGACGCAACTACGCCGAGCACGCCAAGGAACTGGACAATCCGATCCCCACCGAGCCGCTGCTGTTCATCAAGCCGGGCAGCTGTGTGGTGCCGCTGGAAGGCGGTTTCGCCATTCCGAGCGAGCGCGGATCGGTGCATTACGAAGCGGAAATCGCCGTGCTACTGGGCAAGTCGCTGTCGCCGCAGCCGTCCGAGGAAGAGGTGCTGGATGCCATTTCCGGGTTCGCCCCGGCCCTGGACCTGACCCTGCGCGACCTGCAGTCGCAACTGAAGGACAAGGGCCTGCCCTGGGAACGCGCCAAGTGCTTCGACGGCGCCTGCGTGCTGGCGCCGTTCGTCGTCGCCAGCACCTTCGAAGACCTTGCCGATATCGGCATCCGCCTGACCATCAACGGTGAAGTGCGCCAGGACGGCAACAGCGCGCTGATGCTCAACCCCATCGTGCCGATGATCCAGCACATGGCCTCGCAGTTCTCCCTGCAGGCCGGCGACGTGATCCTGACCGGCACCCCGGTGGGCGTCGGTCCGCTGAATCCTGGGGACGAGCTGGTCCTGGAACTGCCGGGTGCCAGCCGTTTCGAGAGCCGGGTGCTCGTCACCGGCTGATTTCGCCTGGCTTTGCAGGAGCCGGCACGCCGGCTCCTGCAAGTGCACTTCATCGGCTTTTGTCATATTTTTCACAAAACATCTGGATAATTCCCACCCGGTCCCGCGGCTGCGTCCGTCAGCCGGGAAAACAACAGGGAATTCTCCAATGGCCGCTCCCCTCGTCTCCGACGGCACCCCGCCGTCCGCACGCAAACGCCCCATCGTCCGTCGCTGGTCCACCTGGCTGGCCGCTGCTGCCGTGATCGGCTACGGCGTGGCCATCGCCATGCATTGGGATGACCGCGGGTTCCTGTGGTTGCAGGAGCGTTTCGAGAGTCAGGTCGAGCAGAAGGCCAGTGTCTGGTTGCCGGACTACCACGCTGATATCGACGCCAAGGTGCTGCCGGGCATGGAGAAGGACGAGGCTTCCGACCTTGCCTACGATCCGCAGCGCAAGACCCTGTTCGCCGTTATGGGCAAGAACCCGTTCCTGGTCGAGCTGACCCTGGACGGCGACGTGCTGCGCAAGATCCCGCTGGTGGGCTGGGCCAACCCGGAGGGCGTGGCGGTGATGGCGGACGGGCGCATAGCCATCGTTGATGAGCGCCTGCACCATCTGGTCCTGGTCCGTCTCGACGACGCGACCCGCGAGCTGAACATCAAGGATTTCCCGCAATACGACCTCGGCCCTTCGGAGGACCAGAACAAGGCCTTCGAATCGATTGCCTGGGACCCGGCGCAACAACGCCTGGTGCTTGGCGAAGAGCGTCCGCCGCGGCTGTTCACCTGGAGTACCGATGGTCGTTCGGACCTGACCGGCAGCAAACAGGAACTGGCCAACGACGACCTCGACCTGCGCAACCTATCCGCCCTCGGCATCGATCCGCGTACCGGGCACCTGCTGGCACTGTCCGCCGACTCCAACATGCTTCTGGAGCTGGACGAGAAGGGCGAGCAGGTCAGCTTCATGACCCTGCTTGGCGGCTTCAATGGCCTGGCCAAGCGCATCCCGCGTGCCGAAGGCGTGGCGATGGACGAGGCGGGCACCCTGTACATGGTCAGCGAGCCGAACCTTTTCTACCGCTTCCGCAAGGAGTGAGCACCGTCGGATTTTTCCGATAGTGGCATTAAGCTTCGTTTCAGCTGGCTATGGTTAGATTCAGGCCGTTCCGTTTCCCCGCCTGAGTCTCCCCATGCGTGTGCGCTTCCTGCTGCCTGTCCTGTCGATTGCCCTGCTGACCGTTCTTGTCTTGGCAGGGCAGCACTATCGTCTGTTCGAGCGTGGCTGGTTCAACCTCACCACTTGGCTGCAGCCCGCGCAGCAGAGCATCGGCCTTGATCGCTACCAGGTGGAGATCGAGGCGAAGCCCGTCGAAGGCCTGGACAAGGACATCTCCGCGCTGACCTACGATCCGGACCGCAACAGCCTGTTCACCGTCACCAACAAGTCCCCCGAGCTGATCGAGCTGTCGCTGGACGGTCGCATCCTGCGCCGGGTGCCGCTGACCGGTTTTGGCGATCCGGAGGCGGTGGAGTATGTCGGGCGTGACAGCTACGTGATCACCGACGAGCGCCAGCAGCGCTTGATCCGCGTGCGGCTCGACGACGACACGCCGTTCCTCGATGCCAAGGACGCCGAGCAGCTGACCCTGGGCATCGGCCTCAATGGCAACAAGGGGTTCGAGGGCCTGGCCTTCGATCAGCAGGGCAAGCGCCTGTTCGTGGCCAAGGAACGCGACCCGATGCTGATCTACGAAGTGCATGGCTTCCCCCATGACAACCCGGAGCAGCCGTATGCGGTGCATGTGGTGCAGGACCGCAAGCGCGATGCGCGGTTGTTCGTGCGGGACCTGTCCAGCCTGCAGTTCGATGAGCGCAGCGGGCACCTGTTGGCGCTGTCGGATGAATCGAAGCTGGTGCTGGAACTTGATGTGCAGGGGCGACCGCTGGCGAGCCTGTCGCTGCGCAAGGGGTTTCACGGGCTGAAGGAAAGCGTGCCGCAGGCGGAGGGGATTGCGATGGATGGGGCGGGGACGCTGTATCTGGTGAGTGAGCCGAATCTGTTCTATGTGTTCAGGAAGGCAGTGGACTGAAGCTATTTGACTGACTTCAGGGCCTCATCGCTGGAGCTGTGTCTGGCCTCGATACTGACGGCAACTCAGAACCCTGTGGGAGCTGGTTTACCAGCGATGAGGCCAGCAGCTACAGCGAAAATCCTCAGGCCTTGAGGGTCTTCACACCTTCGCTGGTACCCAGCAACAGCAAGTCCGCCGGCCGTGCCGCAAACAGGCCATTGGTCACCACGCCGACGATGGCATTGATCTGTGCTTCCAGCTCCACCGGATTGGTGATCTGCAGGTTGTGCACGTCGATGATGATGTTGCCGTTATCGGTCACCACACCCTCGCGGTACACCGGATCGCCGCCCAGTTTCACCAGTTGGCGCGCCACATGGCTGCGGGCCATCGGGATCACTTCCACCGGCAGCGGGAAAGCGCCCAGCACCGGTACCAGCTTGCTGGCGTCGGCGATGCAGATGAAGGTCTTGGCCACCGCCGCGACGATCTTCTCGCGGGTCAGGGCCGCGCCGCCGCCCTTGATCAGGTTCAGGTGTTCGTCGCTTTCGTCGGCGCCGTCGACGTAGAACTCCAGTTCGCTCACGGTGTTCAGCTCGTAGACCGGGATGCCATGGCCCTTCAGGCGTGCGGCGGTGGCTTCGGAACTGGCCACGGCGCCGTCGAAGGCGGTCTTGTGCTGGGCCAGGGCGTCGATGAAGCAGTTGGCGGTCGAGCCGGTGCCGACGCCGATGATGCTCTTGGCATCCAGGCTAGGCAGGATGAAATCGACGGCGGCCTGGGCGACGGCCTGTTTGAGTTGGTCCTGGGTCATGCGGGCTCCGAAGCGGTGGAGTATCGTGAAGCCGGGCATTATAGCGACTAAAACCCCTGGTTTGCTGTGGTCGCCCGACAAGGCGCTGCGGTAGACTCCGATCCCCCGTCCCGCCGCCTGTGATGCTTTCCCGATGCTCGAACAGTACGTCAAGAAGATCCTCACCTCGCGCGTCTACGACGTCGCCGTGGAAACCCCTCTGCAAGCCGCCGGCCAGCTGAGCAAGCGCCTCGGCAACCAGGTGCTGCTCAAGCGCGAGGACCTGCAGCCGGTGTTTTCCTTCAAGATCCGCGGCGCCTACAACAAGCTGGCACAGTTGAGCGCAGAGGAGCGCGCCCGTGGCGTGGTCACCGCCTCGGCCGGCAACCATGCCCAGGGCCTGGCCCTGGCGGCGAAGGAAATGGGGGTCAAGGCGACCATCGTGATGCCGCGCACTACCCCGGAAATCAAGGTCGAGGGCGTGCGTTCCCGGGGCGGCAAGGTTGTCCTGCATGGCGACTCCTTCCCCGAGGCGCTGGCCTACTCGCTGAAACTGGTGGAGGAAAAGGGCTTCGTCTACGTCCACCCCTACGACGACCCGCACACCATCGCCGGCCAGGGCACCGTGGCCATGGAGATCCTGCGCCAGCATCCGGGCCAGCTGGACGCGATCTTCGTGCCGGTCGGCGGTGGCGGCCTGATCGCCGGCATTGCGGCCTATGTGAAGTACCTGCGCCCGGAGATCAGGATCATCGGCGTCGAACCGGACGACTCCAACTGCCTGCAGGCCGCCATGGCCGCCGGCGAGCGCGTGGTGCTGCCGCAGGTCGGGCTGTTCGCCGACGGCGTTGCGGTGGCGCAGATCGGCCAGCACACCTTCGATATCTGCCGCGAGCATGTCGACGAAGTGCTCACCGTCAGCACCGACGAGATCTGCGCTGCGATCAAGGACATCTACGACGACACCCGCTCGATCACCGAGCCGGCCGGCGCCCTGGGTGTGGCCGGCATCAAGAAGTACGTGGAGCAGCGTGGCGTCAGCGGCCAGACCCTGGTGGCCATCGACTCCGGTGCCAACGTCAACTTCGATCGCCTGCGCCATGTCGCCGAGCGCGCCGAGCTGGGCGAGGGCCGCGAAGCCATCATCGCGGTGACCATTCCCGAGCAGCCGGGCAGCTTCAAGGCCTTCTGCGAGGCCATCGGCAAGCGCCAGATCACCGAATTCAACTACCGCTATCACACTGGCGGCGAGGCGCACATCTTCGTCGGCGTGCAGACCCACCCGGACACCGACCCGCGCAGCGCGCTGATCCAGCACCTGACCGAGCAGGGCTTCCCGGTACTGGACATGACCGACAACGAACTGGCCAAGCTGCACCTGCGGCATATGGTCGGTGGGCATGCCGAGGTCGCCGACGAACTGGTGCTGCGCTTCGAATTCCCCGAGCGGCCGGGGGCGCTGTTCAACTTCCTCAACAAGCTGGGCGGGCGCTGGAACATCTCGATGTTCCACTACCGCAACCACGGCGCGGCGGATGGTCGCGTGGTCGCCGGCCTACAGGTGCCGGCGGACGAGCGCCACCTGGTGCCGGCGGCGCTGGAGAAGATCGGCTATCCGTACTGGGACGAAACCGGTAACCCGGCGTACCGCCTGTTTCTCGGCTGAACGGCTACGCTTTGAGCAACGCCCGAGGAAATCGTCGCCATGGAAACCCTGACCGCCCTGAAAGTCGCCCACGTACTGGCCCTCGTCGTGCTGCTGGGCAGCGCGCTGGGGCTGGCGGTCTGGACCTGGCGTACGCAGCGCGGGGCTGACGCGGCGGTCTACGGGCGGCTGCTGGCGCGTCCGCAGGGCTTTCTCTGGCTGGGGATGGCGCTGGGCCTGCTGAGCCTGCCCTTCACCGGCTGGTGGCTGGTGCACCTGGTGGGCTGGCCGCTGGGGCAGACCTGGGTGCTGGGCTCCAGCCTGCTTTACACCTTTGGCGCGCTGGCCTGGTTCTGGCTGTTGGCCCGGATCAACCGCCTGCGCAGCGAACCGGCCAGGGGCATACCGCAGTTCACCCTGGCCCTGGCTCTGTTCAGCGGCCTCTGCTTCATCGCCATCGCCGGCCTGATGGGCGCCAAGCCGGTCTGACGTTTTCCCTCAATCCCGCAGGCTGATCACCGGCCAGCCGCGTTTCTCGGCTTCGGCGCGCAGGTTCGGGTCCGGATCGACCGCCACCGGGTTGTCCACCTGCTCCAGCAGCGGCAGGTCGTTCATCGAGTCGCTATAGAAGTAGCTGCCTTCCAGGTTCAGGCCATTCTCTTCCAGCCAGCGCTTCAGGCGCGTCACCTTGCCTTCGCGGAAGCACGGCACGTCGATGCTGCGCCCGGTGTAGCGGCCGTCGACCAGCTCGCATTCGGTGGCCAGCAGGGTTTCCACTTCAAGGCGCTTGGCGATCGGGCCGGTGATGAAGCGGTTGGTAGCGGTGATGATGACCAGCTTGTCGCCCGCGTCGCGGTGCTTCTTCAGCAGGGCCAGGGCCTTGGGCAGGATGATCGGTTCGACGCAGTCGCGCATGAAGTCGCCATGCCATTCGTCGAGCTGGGCCATCTCGGTGGTGGCCAGGATCTCCAGGCTGAAGTTCAGGTATGCCTGCAGGTCCAGCTTGCCGGCCAGGTAGTCCTGGTAGAAGGCGTCGTTGCGGTTCTGGTACTCGACCGGGTCGAGAATGCCGCGGGCGCACAGGTAGTCACCCCAGGCGTGGTCGCTGTCGCCGCCAAGGAGGGTGTTGTCCAGATCGAATAAAGCCAGGCGCATTGAAGAGTCACTCGCATAACATCTGAAAAGTCCCACAGAATACGGACTTTTCACAGAGCTGCACATAAGGTATGGCGGGCGCGTTGCTGGCCTTGCAGGCTTTGTGGAACAATGCGGCGACATGCGTTTGCGAGGTTGCTGCCGTGATCGACCCCGATGGTTTTCGCCCCAATGTCGGGATCATTCTGACGAATGATCTTGGACAGGTGCTATGGGCCCGGCGAATCAACCAGGATGCCTGGCAGTTTCCACAAGGGGGTATCAACCCCGATGAGACACCGGAAGATGCTCTGTACCGCGAGTTGAATGAAGAAGTAGGCCTTGAGCGTCAGGACGTGGAAATTCTTGCCTGCACCCGTGGCTGGTTGCGTTATCGTTTACCCCAACGTCTGGTCCGCACCCACAGCCAACCGCTGTGCATCGGCCAGAAACAGAAGTGGTTCCTGCTGCGCCTGGTGTCCAACGAGCAGCGGGTACGGATGGACCTGACCGGCAAACCGGAGTTCGATGGCTGGCGCTGGGTCAGCTATTGGTACCCGTTGGGCCAGGTGGTGACATTCAAGCGCGAGGTGTATCGCCGCGCGCTCAAAGAGCTTGCCCCGCGCCTGCTGGCGCGCGACTGACGACGGAGTTCGACCCCGAGCCATGCTCAATACGCTGCGCAAGATCGTCCAGGAAGTTAACTCCGCCAAGGATCTCAAGACGGCGTTGGGGATCATCGTCTTGCGCGTCAAAGAGGCCATGGGCAGCCAGGTCTGCTCGGTCTACCTGCTCGACCCGGAAACCAACCGTTTCGTCCTGATGGCCACCGAAGGCCTGAACAAGCGCTCCATCGGCAAGGTCAGCATGGCGCCGAACGAGGGCCTGGTCGGCCTGGTCGGCACCCGGGAAGAACCGCTGAACCTGGAAAACGCCGCCGACCACCCGCGCTACCGCTACTTCGCCGAAACCGGCGAGGAGCGTTTTGCCTCCTTCCTCGGCGCGCCGATCATCCACCACCGTCGCGTAGTGGGCGTCCTGGTCATCCAGCAGAAGGAGCGCCGCCAGTTCGACGAGGGCGAGGAAGCCTTCCTCGTCACCATGAGCGCGCAGCTTGCCGGGGTTATCGCCCATGCCGAAGCCACCGGCTCGATCCGCGGCCTGGGCCGCCAGGGCAAGGGCATCCAGGAAGCCAAGTTCGTCGGCGTGCCGGGTTCTCCGGGCGCTGCCGTGGGTACTGCGGTGGTCATGCTGCCGCCGGCCGATCTCGACGTGGTGCCGGACAAGACCGTCACCGACATCGATGCCGAACTGAAACTCTTCAACAACGCCCTCGAAGGCGTGCGCAGCGATATGCGCACCCTCTCGGCCAAGCTGGCCACCCAGCTGCGCCCGGAAGAGCGGGCGTTGTTCGACGTCTACCTGATGATGCTCGACGACGCCGCGCTGGGCGGCGAGGTGGTCGAGGTCATCAAGACCGGCCAGTGGGCCCAGGGCGCCCTGCGCCAGGTGGTCGGCGAGCACGTCAACCGCTTCGAACTGATGGATGACGCCTACCTGCGTGAGCGTGCCTCCGACGTGAAGGACCTCGGCCGGCGCCTGCTGGCCTATCTCCAGGAAGCCCGCCAGTTGTCGCTGGTCTACCCGGACAACACCATCCTGGTCAGTGAAGAGCTGACCCCGGCGATGCTCGGCGAAGTGCCGGAAGGCAAGCTGGCCGGCCTGGTCTCGGTGCTCGGTTCGGGCAACTCCCACGTGGCGATCCTCGCCCGCGCCATGGGCATTCCCACGGTGATGGGCCTGGTCGACCTGCCGTATTCCAAGGTCGACGGCATCCAGATGATCGTCGACGGCTACAAGGGCGACGTCTACACCAACCCCAGCGACGTGCTGCGCAAGCAGTACGCCGACGTGGTCGAGGAAGAGCGCCAGCTGGCCCAGGGCCTCGATGCCCTGCGCGAACTGCCCTGCGAGACCACCGACGGCCACCGTATGCCGCTGTGGGTCAACACCGGCCTGCTCGCCGACGTGGCGCGGGCGCAGCAGCGTGGCGCCGAGGGCGTCGGCCTGTACCGCACCGAAGTGCCGTTCATGATCAACCAGCGCTTCCCCAGCGAGAAGGAACAGCTGGCGATCTATCGCGAGCAGCTGCAGGCCTTCCATCCACTGCCGGTGACCATGCGCAGCCTGGACATCGGTGGCGACAAGGCGCTGTCCTACTTCCCGATCAAGGAAGACAACCCGTTCCTCGGCTGGCGCGGCATCCGCGTTACCCTGGACCACCCGGAAATCTTCCTGGTCCAGACCCGCGCCATGCTCAAGGCCAGTGAGGGCCTGAACAACCTGCGCATCCTGTTGCCGATGATTTCCGGCATCCACGAGCTGGAAGAAGCCCTGCACCTGATCCACCGCGCCTGGGGCGAAGTGCGCGACGAAGGCACCGACGTGCCGATGCCGCCGGTGGGGGTGATGGTGGAAATTCCCGCAGCGGTGTACCAGACCAAGGAACTGGCGCGCCAGGTGGACTTCCTCTCGGTTGGTTCCAACGACCTGACCCAGTACCTGCTGGCGGTGGACCGCAACAACCCGCGGGTCGCCGACCTCTACGACTACCTGCATCCGGCGGTGCTGCAAGCGCTGCAGCACGTGGTCACCGCGGCCCATGCCGAAGGCAAGCCGGTGAGCATCTGCGGCGAGATGGCCGGTGATCCGGCGGCGGCGGTACTGCTGATGGCGATGGGCTTTGACAGCCTGTCGATGAACGCCACGAACCTGCCGAAGGTGAAGTGGATGCTGCGCCAGATCAGCCTGGGCAAGTCGAAGGAGATGCTGGCGCAGGTGATGGAGATCGACAACCCGCAGGTTATCCACAGTACGTTACAACTGGCGCTTAAGACCCTGGGGCTGGGGCGGATGATCAATCCGCACTGATTCCGGTTGTCCTTGCGGGCCTCATCGCTGGCAAGCCAGCTCCCACAGGATTGCGGTGCACGCGGTCCTTGTGGGACTTGGTATCACAGTGACAGCTCGACTTCTCCCAGATGTCCCCCAAACGGCCCGAAGCTCCGTTCCATGAGCCGGCGGCGCCCATCCGCCTCGACAATCAGCACCGTACTGGCCCGCGTCCCGTAGTTCTGGCTGGCGATGAACACGCTGGACAGCAAGCGCTCGGTGGCCAGGCCGACGCCGGTACTGGGCAGTTCGGCATCCGCAGCTTGCCGGTGATCACCCAGCAGGTCGAACAGCTCCAGTGGATCGGGATCGTCCAGTCGCTCGCGCAGTCCCTCTCGGGCCTTGACCAGCTTCGGCCACGGCGTGTCCAGCGCCGCATTGGACAGCCCGTATACCCCGGGCTCCAGCAGCCGTGGCACTGCATCGCCGCCATGCAGGTAGCCCAGGCGCTGCCCGTCACCCACCAGCAGGTTGAATCCCGAATAGTGATGGGCTTCGCCTGCCACCTTCTGCAGATACGCTTCCACCGACAGCTCACCGCGCAGATAGCCGGCCACCAATTCACCGCGGGAGCGCGTGCCCAGCGGCTGCCCCGGATCGCGGATATTGGTCAGTGCGGCAAAACGGCCCTGGGGCCCGACACCCAACCAGGTCCCGCCGGCTTCGAGGTCGCGCCCGGCATGCACCCCGGGCGCCTCGTCCCAGGGCGCCAGGGCCTGGGTCGGGCGGGCATAGAACTCGTCACGGTTGGCCGCGACGATCAGCGGCCGGGCATGCCCCGGCCGCCAGGCGAAAACGATCAGGCACATCGTGGCTCCCGTTCAGCTGGCCTGTGGTAGTGCGCCACTGTACCCAGACTTACCTGTCGGCGTCTTCACTGGAGACCGGGGCCCACCTTCCGTTACCATGCCGGACTGAATTTTCCGGGGGCGACAATGGAATTCGTGCTCTATCTGCTGCTGGGCGCCTGCGCAGGCGTGCTGGCCGGGCTGTTCGGCGTCGGTGGCGGCATCATCATCGTCCCGGTGCTGGTGTTCAGCTTCACCCTGCAAGGGTTCGATCCCTCGGTGCTGACCCACCTGGCCGTCGGCACTTCGCTGGCGACCATCGTCTTCACCTCGCTCAACGCCATCAGCGAGCACCATCGCAAGGGCGCGGTGCAGTGGCCGATCTTCGCCTGGATGACCCTGGGCATCCTCATCGGCGCGGTGATCGGCTCCAAGACCGCCTCGCTGATCCAGGGCCCGCACCTGCAGAAGATCATCGGCGTGTTCGCCCTGGTGATCGCCGTGCAGATGGCCCTCGACCTCAGGCCCAAGGCCAGCCGTGGCGTGCCCGGCAAGGCCGGGCTGACCGTGGCGGGTGGTGTGGTCGGTTGGGCCTCGGCGATCTTCGGCATCGGCGGCGGCTCGCTGACCGTGCCGTTCCTGACCTGGCGCAGCCTGCCGATGCAACAGGCGGTGGCCACCTCATCGGCCTGTGGCCTGCCGATCGCCCTGGTCAGCGCCCTGAGTTTCATGCTCCTGGGCTGGCACGAAGAGCACCTGCCGCCCCACAGCGTTGGTTTCGTCTATCTGCCGGCGCTGCTCGGGATTGCCGTGACCAGCATGTTTTTCGCCCGCTTCGGCGCGCGCCTGGCGCATAAACTGTCGCCGCGCCTGCTCAAGCGCCTGTTCGCCGCGCTGCTGTTCTGCGTCGGGCTGAGCTTTCTGCTTTAACGAGAGGAGTCACCATGCTGCCTTACCCGCAGATCGATCCCGTGGCACTGGCCATCGGGCCGCTGAAAATCCATTGGTATGGCCTGATGTACCTGGTCGGCATCGGTGGTGCCTGGCTGTTGGCCTCGCGCCGGCTGAACCGCTTCGATCCCACCTGGACCCGGGAAAAGCTCTCGGACCTGGTGTTCTGGCTGTCGATGGGAGTGATCGTCGGCGGACGGCTCGGCTACGTGCTGTTCTACGACCTGAGCGCCTACCTGGCCAACCCGACCCTGATCTTCGAAGTGTGGAAGGGCGGCATGTCGTTCCACGGCGGCTTCATCGGCGTGATGCTCGCGGCCCTGTGGTTCGGCAAGCGCAACAACAAGTCGTTCTTCGAGCTGATGGACTTCGTCGCGCCGATGGTGCCGATCGGCCTGGGCGCCGGACGCATCGGCAACTTCATCAACGCCGAGCTGTGGGGCAAGGCCACCGATGTGCCGTGGGCCATGGTCTTCCCGCCGTTCAGCGATCCTGCGCAACTGCCGCGCCACCCGTCGCAGCTGTACCAGTTCGCCCTGGAAGGCGTGGCGCTGTTCCTGATCCTCTGGTTCTACTCGCGCAAGCCGCGGCCGACCATGGCGGTGTCCGGCATGTTCGCCCTGTTCTACGGGATCTTCCGCTTCATCGTCGAGTTCGTCCGCGTCCCGGACGCCCAGCTTGGCTACCTGGCCTGGGGTTGGCTGACCATGGGTCAGATTCTCTGCGTGCCGATGATAGCCGGCGGCCTCGCCCTGATCTGGTGGGCCTATAATCGCAAGCCGACGGTAAAACCCGCGGTCTGATTTTCCACGGCAGGGGCGATCCCCCTGCCGTCTTCGTTACAGGAACGCTATGAAACAGTATCTGGACCTGGTCCGCGACGTCATCGAGAACGGCACCCTGCAAGAGAACCGCACCGGCGTGCGCACCATCGCCCTGCCGGGCGCCATGCTGCGCTTCGACCTGCAGAAGGGCTTTCCCGCCATCACCACGCGCAAGCTGGCATTCAAGTCGGCAATCGGCGAGATGGTCGGCTTCCTCCGCGGAGTGAAGAATGCCGCCGAGTTCCGCGAGCTGGGTTGCAAGGTCTGGGACCAGAACGCCAACGAAAACGCGGCCTGGCTGGCCAACCCGTTCCGCCAGGGGGCTGACGACCTCGGCGAAATCTATGGCGTGCAATGGCGTCAATGGCCGGCCTACAAGCGCATCCCGCTGAGCAATGCCGCGGCCATCGAGCTGGCGCAGAAGAATGGGTTCGTGAAGATCGCCGAGTCCGAGGAAGATGGCGAAGCCTTCGTCGTGCTGTACAAGGCCATCGACCAGATTCGCCAGTGCGTCGACACCATCGTCAACGACCCCAACAGCCGGCGCATCCTGTTCCACGGCTGGAACTGCGCGCAGTTGGACGAAATGGCCCTGCCGCCGTGCCACCTGTTGTACCAGTTCCACCCGAACACCCAGACCAAAGAGATCTCCCTGACGCTCTACATCCGCTCCAACGATCTGGGCCTGGGCACGCCGTTCAACCTCACCGAAGGCGCTGCGCTGCTGTCGCTGATCGGTCGACTGACCGGCTACACGCCGCGCTGGTTCACCTATTTCATCGGCGATGCCCATGTGTACGAGAACCATCTGGACATGCTCAACGAGCAACTGCGTCGCGAGCCGCTGGAAGCGCCGAAGCTGGTGATCAGTGATCGTGTGCCGGAGTTCGCCAAGACCGGCAAGTACGAGCCGGAATGGCTGGAGAAGATCGAGCCGAGCGACTTCAGCCTGGAAGGGTATGAGCATCACCCGCCGATGACGGCGCCGATGGCGGTCTGATGGTCATGGACCTGTGGGAGCGGGTTCACCCGCGATTACGATAGGGGGTTCACCATCGCAATCGCGGGTGAACCCGCTCCCACAGGGATAGTAACCAGCTTCAATGCCCGTGGCTTCGCCCCACATGCGAATGCTCCGCGTCCGGCACCGAAACCGCCCCATTCACTTCCAGCCTCTCCAGAATCGCGCAATGCTCGCCTTCGGCACGGCACCTCCTGCGCAACTCCACCAACTGCTCCTGCAACGCCATCAGCCCGTCGATCCGCGCCTGGACGTGCTCGATATGCTCGTCGACCAGCGCATTGACGCTCTCGCACTGGTCCTGCGGGCTGTCCCGTAACCGCAGTAGACTGCGGATTTCCTCCAGGGTCATGTCCAGCGTCCGGCAGTTGCGGATGAAGGTCAGGCGCTCGACATGGGCCTGGGTGTAGACCCGGTAGTTGCCTTCGCTGCGCGCCGGTTCCGGCAGCAGGTTTTCCCGCTCGTAGTAACGGATGGTCTCCACCGCGCAGTCGGTGGCCTTGGCCAGTTCGCCGATCTTCATCTGAAAATTCCTCGACAGGTTGCTTGACCCTATAGTGGCTACAGGGTGTTCACTTGGCAACAGGACTTTTAGGGATGAACCCTCATGAATCAGCCAGCCAATCACGATCACCTCCATAAGCATCACGATCATGGCCATAGCAAGCACGATAGCTGCTGCGCGCCCAAGCCTACGTCCTGCTGCTCCTCTGCCGAGGCTCCGGCGCTGGTGCAACTGAGCGAAAAATCAAGCAGCGATGCCCGGCTCAGCCGCTTCCGTATCGAGGCCATGGACTGCCCGACCGAACAGACGCTGATCCAGAACAAGCTCGGCAAGCTGGCGGGCATCGAACAGCTGGAATTCAACCTGATCAACCGCGTTCTCGGCGTGCGCCATACCCTCGGTGATACCCACGGCATCGTCGAGGCCATCGGCTCGCTGGGCATGCAGGCCGAGCCGCTGGCTGACGATGCGCCGGAGAAGGCCGCTCCCCCGACGAAGAAAGCCTGGTGGCCCCTGGCGCTGTCCGGCGTCGCTGCGCTGGCAGCGGAAATCGTCCACTTCACCGCCGCCGCGCCAGAGTGGGTGGTCGCCGCGCTGGCCCTGGCGGCGATCCTCGGCTGTGGCCTGGGCACCTACAAGAAGGGCTGGATTGCCCTGAAGAATCGCAACCTCAACATCAACGCGCTGATGAGCATCGCCGTCACCGGCGCCGTGCTGATCGGCCAGTGGCCGGAAGCGGCCATGGTGATGGTGCTGTTCACCCTCGCCGAGGTGATCGAAGCGCGTTCGCTGGATCGCGCGCGCAACGCCATCGGCGGGCTGATGCAGTTGAGTCCGGACATGGCCACGGTGCAGCAGGCTGACGGCCAATGGCTGGAAATCGAGGTGACCAAGGTCGGGCTCGGTGCGCGGGTGCGCGTTCGCCCGGGCGAGCGCATCGGCCTTGATGGCGAAGTGATCAGCGGTCAGTCGACTATCGACCAGGCGCCGATCACCGGCGAAAGCCTGCCGGTGGAGAAGGGGCCGGGCGACAGGGTCTTCGCCGGCACCATCAACCAGTCCGGCGCCCTGGAGTACCGCGTCACTGCCGCTGCAGGCGAATCCACCCTGGCGCGGATCATCCGCGCCGTGGAAGAAGCCCAGGGCGCGCGGGCACCGACCCAGCGCTTCGTCGATCAGTTCTCGCGCATCTACACCCCGGCGGTGTTCGCCTTCGCCCTGGCGGTGGCGGTGATTCCGCCGCTGTTCATGGCCGGAGCCTGGTTCGACTGGATCTACCGCGCGCTGGTCCTGCTGGTGGTGGCCTGCCCCTGCGCCCTGGTGATTTCCACCCCGGTGACCATCGTCAGCGGCCTCGCCGCCGCAGCGCGCAAGGGCATCCTGATCAAGGGCGGCGTGTACCTGGAAGGCGGGCGCAAGCTGGACTTCCTGGCCCTGGACAAGACCGGCACCCTGACCCACGGCAAGCCGGTGCAGACCGACATGCAGGTGCTGGACACCCTGTTCGACGACCGCGCCCAGCGCATTGCCGCCAGCCTTGGCGGGCGCTCCGATCACCCGGTTTCGCTGGCGATCGCCCGCCAGGGTGAGGAACAGGGCCTCGACCGCTTCGAGGTGAGCAACTTCCAGGCCCTGATGGGCCGCGGTGTCAGCGGCGAGGTGGACGGCGTGCTCTACCACCTGGGCAACCATCGCCTGGTGGAAGAACTGGGCCTGTGCTCGCCGCAGCTGGAAGAAAAGCTCGACGCTCTGGAGCGTCAGGGCAAGACCGTGGTCCTGCTGCTCGACGGATCCGGCCCGCTAGCGCTGTTCGCCGTGGCCGACACCGTCAAGCAGACCAGCCGCGAGGCCATCGCCGAGTTGCATGAACTGGGTATCCGTACCGTCATGCTCACCGGTGACAACCCGCACACCGCCGACGCCATCGCGGCCCAGGTCGGTATCGACGAAGCCAGGGGCAACCTGTTGCCGGCGGACAAGCTGGCGGCCATCGAAGACCTCTACGCCAAGGGTCATCGCGTTGGCATGGTCGGCGACGGCATCAACGACGCCCCGGCCCTGGCCCGCGCCGAGATCGGCTTCGCCATGGCTGCGGCCGGCACCGACACCGCCATCGAGACCGCCGACGTCGCCCTGATGGACGACGACTTGCGGAAAATCCCGGCCTTCGTCAGGCTCTCGCGGCAAAGCGCGGCGATCCTGGTGCAGAACATCGTTCTGGCTCTGGGCATCAAGGCGATCTTCCTGGCGATCACCTTCGCCGGCCTGGCGACCATGTGGATGGCGGTGTTCGCCGACATGGGGGTCAGCCTGCTGGTGGTCTTCAATGGTTTGCGTCTGCTGAGAAAGTAAGGGGTTTCATGCTGAGTTCCGAGTTGAAGGCGTTCTACATGGTGGCCCGCCTGGGCAGCATCACCCTGGCCGCGAAGAAGCTCGGACTCAGCCAGCCCACGGTCACCACGCAGATCCGCAATCTGGAAGGCCACTACGGCGTCGAGCTGTTCTACCGCGGCGGCCGCCGCCTGGCCCTGAGCGAGGACGGGGTGCGGCTGCTGCCGATGGTGCGCACGCTGCTGCAGCAGGAAGCCGACATCGAGTTCTTCCTGCGCAACAGCGGCGTGGGGCAGGGCACCTTGCGCGTGGCGGCGACCGCGCCTTACTACATCCTCGACCTGGTGAAGATCTTCCGCGAGCGCCTGCCGCAGGTGGAGGTGTCGGTGGAGATCGGCAATTCGCAGCAGGTGCTGGAGTTGCTGGAGGACTACCGGGTGGACGTGGCGGCGTCCTCGCAACTGCTGGACGACAACCGCCTGGTGCGGCGCATCCTTGGAACCGACCCACTGGTGGTGGCGGTGCATCGCAGTCATCCGCTGGCAGCGCGGGATTCGGTGCCACTGGCGGCGCTGGCGGGGCACTGCCTGCTCATGCGCGAGCAGGGCTCGACCACGCGCAAGCTGACCGAGCAGATGCTCGCCGATGCCGGGGTCAAGGTTGGTGCGCTGCTGGAGATCGGCAGCCGCGAGTCGATCCGCGAGGCGGTGCTGCGCAATATCGGGATCAGCATCATTGCCCGGCACGAGGTGCCGCATAACCCGGAATTGCGCGTGCTGGCCCTGGAGGGGGCGCCGGTGATGCATGAGTATCTTTACTGCCTGAAGGAGCGGCGCCAGGCGCGGTTGCCGGCGGCGTTCCTGGGGGTGGCGCAGGAGATGTCGGCCCTCGATTCCTGAAGCCCCGCTGCAGAACCCTGTGGGAGCATCCAACAAAAATCCGCCAATACCACTATCGGCAGCTTTTGCCCAAACGCCACGGAACCTTCGCAAAGCGTACCTAGCATGACCTCCACTAGCTCGGTGAGGTCCTGTCATGAACAACACGCTCGCAAATCCTGGCGCCCAGCTGCGCGTCCGGGGCATCAACAAACGCTTCGGCGCCTTCACGGCCCTGCATGACGTCTCCCTCGACGTCGCCGCCGGTGAACTGGTCTGCCTGCTCGGCCCGTCCGGCTGCGGCAAGACCACCCTGCTGCGTTGCATCGCCGGCCTGGAGCGCCAGGACCGCGGCGAGCTGATGATCGGTGAGCGCGACATCTCCACCCTGCCACCGCAGGCCCGCGACTACGGCATCCTGTTCCAGTCCTACGCGCTGTTCCCCAACCTCACCGTCGAAGCCAACATCGCCTACGGCCTGGCCGGCGCCGGCCGCAACGAAGTGCGCCAGCGCGTCGGCGACATGCTCGACCTGGTCGGCCTGACCGGCAGCGAGAAGAAATACCCCGGCCAGCTCTCCGGCGGCCAGCAACAGCGTGTCGCCCTGGCCCGCGCCCTGGCCCCGGCGCCGTCGCTGCTGCTGCTCGACGAGCCGATGTCGGCCCTCGATGCCCGGGTCCGCGAGCACCTGTGCACCGAGCTGCGCCAACTGCAACGCCAGCTGGGCATCACCACCCTGATGGTCACCCACAACCAGGATGAAGCCATGCTGATGGCCGACCGCATCGCCGTGATGAACAACGGCCAGGTCGAGCAGTACGCCACCGCCCAGCAGATCTACGACAAGCCGGCCACGCCGTTCGTCGCCGAGTTCATTGGCCAGGGCAACTGGCTGCCGTTCCAGCGTTGCAGCGACAGCCATGCCCAGGTGGGCGAGATGAACCTGCGCCTGGCCCCCGGCGCGCGCGCCAGTGGCAGCGGTCGCCTGTTCTGCCGGCCCGAGTCGATCAGCGTCAACCCGGTCGTCCACGAGGAAAACCTGTTCCCGGCACGCCTGCGGGAAATCACCTTCCTCGGCAACCGTTGCCGCATGAGCTTCGAACTGCACCAACTGCCCGGTCATGCCCTGCTCGCCGAAGTCGCGCCGGAAGCCATGCCGCGCCTGGGCTCCCAGGACATCTGGGTGGCCCTGCCGCCGCGTTCCCTCCAGGTGTTTGCCTGAGATGGGCGCGCCAATCACCCTGCCGATCGCACCCGCGAAGGCAAGACCGCGGTCTGGCGTTGCCCTGGGTGACCGTCTGTTCGTGGTCGGCGGCAAATGGCTGCTTCTGATGTTCCTCGTGGTCTCGGTGCTGCTGCCGCTGCTGGCGATCTTCTGGCGTGGCTTCAGCAGTGAAGCCGGGCAGGGCGGTGGCTGGGTTGCGGCCCGCGAGCTGTTTGCCAGCGCCAACTTCCACTGGCTGCTGGGTAACAGCCTCAAGGTGTCCCTCAGCGTCGCCGCCATCGTCGTGCCGCTGGCCTATCTGTTCGCCTATGCCCTGCAACGCACGCTGATTCCCGGCAAGCGCATCTGGCGCGGGATTTCCCTGCTGCCGCTGCTGGCGCCATCGATGCTGCCGGCCATCGCGCTGGTCTACCTGTTCGGCAACCAGGGCCTGCTGCGTGGCCTGCTCTCCGACAATATCTACGGCTTCTGGGGCATCGTCCTCGGCGAGGCCATCTACACCTTCCCTCATGCCCTGATGATCCTGCTGTCGGCCTTGTCCCTGGCCGATGCGCGGCTGTTCGACGCGGCGTCGAGCATGGGCGCCGGCCCATGGCGAGCCTTCCACAGCATCACCTGGCCGGCCACGCGCCAGGCCGTGTTCGCCGCGTTCTGCCTGGTGTTCACCCTGACCATCACCGACTTCGGCGTGCCGGTGGTGGTGGGTGGCGATTACCAGGTGCTGGCACTGGAAGCCTACAAGGCCGTGGTCGGCCAGCAGCAGTTCGGTCGCGGCGCGCTGATCGGCATGATCCTGCTGGTCCCGGCCCTGCTCAGCTTCGGCGTCGACGCCTGGCTGCGCCGGCGCCAGGGCGAGGCCATGAGCGGTCGTGCCCAGGTCTTCGAGCCGCAGGTGTCGCGCCGTCGCGATGCCTGCTTCCTGGCCATCGTCCTGGTCGTCTGCGCCGTGCTCCTGCTGGTGGTGGGCATGGCGGTGTACTCGTCGTTCGTTAAGTTCTGGCCCTACAACCTGTCGCTTTCCCTCAACCACTACCAGTTCGACGAGACCGCCGGCGGCGGCTGGCTGGCCTACCGCAACAGCCTGACCATGGCCCTGGGCAGCGCACTGATCGGCAGCTTCGCGATCTTCACGGGTGCCTACCTCATGGAAAAGACCAGCGGCCAGCGTCGCCTCAACCTGATCCTGCGCCTGCTCAGCTTCGTGCCGATGGCGGTGCCGGGGCTGGTGCTGGGCCTGGGCTACGTCTTCTTCTTCAACCTGCCGGGCAACCCGCTGCATGTGTTCTACGGGACCATGGCCCTGCTGGTGGTGTGCACCGTCGCCCACTACCTGACCACCGCGCAGATGACCGCGACCACCGCCCTGCGCCAGCTCGACGGCGAGTTCGAGGCTGCCGCGCTGTCGCTCAAGGCGCCGCTGTACCGGCATTTCCTGCGGGTCACCGTGCCGATCTGTCTGCCGGCGCTGCTGGACATCGTCCGCTACCTGTTCGTCTCGGCGATGACCACGGTGTCGGCGGCGATCTTCCTCTACAGCCCGGACACCATCCTCGCCGCGGTGGCCGTGCTGAACATGGACGACGCCGGCAACGTCGGCGGTGCCGCCGCCATGTCGACCCTGATCCTGTTCACCAGCGCTGGCGTCTCGCTGCTGCTGGCCTGGACCTCCCGGGGCCTGTTGAAACGTTCCCAGGCCTGGCGCCAGCGCGCGCCGGGTCATTGATCTGCGCCACCCAACCTGACCAACGTCCCTCCAAAGGAACCGCATCATGTTCAAGCCCCTCGCTCTTGCCGCTGCCGTCCTCTCTGCGTTCAGCCTGCAGGCCAGCGCTGCGCCGACCTCGCTGACGGTCTATACCGCACTGGAAGCCGAGCAGCTCAAGAGCTACAAACAGGCGTTCGAAAAGGCCAACCCGGACATCGAGATCAAGTGGGTGCGTGATTCCACCGGGATCATCACCGCCAAGCTGCTGGCCGAGAAAGACCGTCCCCAGGCCGACGCGGTGTGGGGGCTGGCCGCTTCCAGCCTGGCGATCCTCGACCAGCAGGGCATGCTGCAAGGCTATGCGCCGAAGGACCTGGGCAAGATCGGCGCGAACTACCGCGATGCCGCCAATCCGCCGGCCTGGGTCGGCATGGACGTGTGGGCCGCGACCATCTGCTTCAACACCGTCGAAGCGCAGAAGCAGGGCCTGAGCAAGCCGGTGAGCTGGCAGGACCTGACCAAGCCCGAGTACAAGGGCAAGATCGTCATGCCCAACCCGGCGTCCTCCGGTACCGGCTTTCTGGATGTCAGCGCCTGGCTGCAGACCTTCGGCGAGCCGCAGGGCTGGGCCTACATGGATGCGCTGCACCAGAACATCGGCCAGTACGTTCACTCCGGTTCCAAGCCATGCAAGCTGGCGGCGGCCGGTGAGTTCCCCATCGGCATCTCCTTCGAATACCCGGCCGTGCAGCTCAAGCGCCAGGGCGCGCCGCTGGACATCGTCCTGCCGAAGGAAGGCCTGGGCTGGGAGATCGAGGCCACCGCAGTGATCAAGGGCACTCCCCATGAAGACGCGGCCAAGCGCCTGGCCGACTTCTCCGCCAGCCCGGCGGCGATGGAGCTGTACAAGGAAAACTTCGCCGTGCTGGCCCAGCCGGGCATCGCCAAGCCGCAGACCGAACTGCCGGCGGACTACGAGCAGCGCCTGATCAAGAACGACTTTGGCTGGGCGTCGAAGAATCGCGACCAGATCCTCAGCGAATGGCGCAAGCGGTATGACGGCAAGTCCGAAAAAGTAGCCCAGCAATAAGAGCGGGGACCGCTTTGCGGTCCTTCGCGAGCGAGCTCGCTCCCACAGATATTAGGCAGTCCCTGTGGGAGCGAGCTTGTCGGTGCGCCGAACCGTCGCGAAGGCCTGCAAAGCAGGCCCAGAACCTGTCTTCACGGTAGGACCAGAAATGACCGATTTCCTGATTGTCGGCGCCGGTATCCTCGGCCTCTCCCACGCCTACGCCGCCGCCCGCCGTGGCCTGCGGGTCAAGGTCTTCGAGCGCAGCGCCACTCCACTCGGTGCCTCGGTACGCAACTTCGGCCAGGCCCTGGTCAGCGGCCAGCCTCCTGGCCAGATGCTCGACCTGGCCCGCGCCAGTCGCCCGTTGTGGGCGCACTGGGCGGAAACCGCCGGTTTCTCCATCAAGCGCAACGGCTCGCTGTTGCTGGCCCGCACCGACCAGGAGCGCGACTTGCTGGAGGCCTTCTGCACCAATCGCGCCGTCGAGCACGGCTATCCCGCGCGCCTGCTCGAAGGCGATGACCTGCGCGCCCTGTACAACGGCCGCTTCAGCCATCACCGCGCTGCCCTGCACGGCCTCGATGACCAGCAGGTGTTCTCCCGCGAAGCCCTGCCCAGCCTGATCGACTGGCTGCGGGACAAGATGGGCGTGGAGTTCCACTTCTCCACCCTGGTCCGCGGCATCGAACCCGGGCACCTGGACACCACCCAGGGTCGCTTCAGCGGCCGGCAGATCGTGGTCTGTTCCGGACACGACTACCAGACCCTGCTGGCCGAGCCGATCGCTGCGCTGAAACCGCAGGTGTGCCGCCTGCAGATGCTCCGAGCCCGCCCGCGTTTCGAACTGGACCTGCAGCACGCCCTGCTGACCGGCCTGAGCTGCCTGCACTACGGCGCCTACGCCGACCTGCCGGAAGCCCGGGGGCTGCGCGAGCGGGTCGAAGCCCACAGCCCACACCTGCTGGAGCACGGCATCCACCTGCTGATCAGCCCGACGCCCTATGGCGAACTGATCATCGGCGACTCCCACGCCTACGGCAGCGATGCCTCGCCGTTCAATGCCGAGCAGGTGGACAACTGGATGATCGAGCTGGCCGAGCACACGCTGGGCGGTCGCATCGATATCGTCGAGCGCTGGCAAGGCGTGTATGGCTCGGGTGGTCCGGGACCGTTCTCGCTGCTGCCGGTGGCGCCGGGGATCAGTGCTGCCTTGATGCACACCGGCGTCGGCATGAGTGTCGGTCCGGCGCTGGCCGAGGGACATGTGGCGCAACTGTTGGGGGAAGGCGCGTGAGGACGGCTGAGCAGGTGGTGGAGACGGTCTTCGCCCTCTACCAGCAGCATGGTGACGAGGACTACATCGGCGAGCCGGTTTCCCAGCTGGAGCATATGTCCCAGGCGGCGCAGCTGGCCCTGGACGAAGGCTTCGACGACGAAGTGGTGCTGGCGGCGTTCTTCCACGATATCGGGCATATCTGTGGCGGTGCCGAGGGCAGCATGGGCGGGTTCGGCGTGGTCAGCCATGAACGGGTGGGGGCCGAGTACCTGCGTCGCTGCGGCTTCGGTGAACGGATGGCGAGGCTGGTGGAGTATCACGTCGAGGCCAAGCGCTATCTCACCTTGCGCCAGCCGGGATACTACGAGCGATTGAGCGAGGCCAGCCGGCGGACCCTGGAATATCAGGGTGGGGTGATGAGCGAGGCGGAGGCGGATGCCTTTGAACAGGATCCGTTGTGCGCGGTGAGCCTGCGCATGCGGGTCTGGGATGAGGAAGCGAAGCTGGAATGGGCGCCGGTGATGGATCTTGAGGTACTCAAGGCCAAGGCGATCGCCTTGTTGAGCTAGGATTTCTATCGCTATCGAGGGCCTCATCGCTGGCAAGCCAGCTCCCACAGGGACCGCGTGCACCGCAGGCCTTGTGGGAGCTGGCTTGCCAGCGATGAGGCCCTTGAGAGCGACCTAGATTTCCTGCAACAGCGCCTCGATCTGCTCCAGCCGCTCCGCCTGGCTCAACCTCGCCCCCGGATTCAGCGAAGACCACTGCGGATGCGCCCGCGCCTTGTTCAGCGCCGCCGGCAGCTTGCCCTCGCGCCAGCTCTGGTCCGGCGGTGTGTCGAGATTGATCCGGTTGATCGCCGCATGCCCCCGGCTGTCGAGTGCTTGCAGCAGTTGCTTCTGCCGCACCGCAAGCAAGCGCAAAACCGCATCATCCACCGTCAGCTCCTGCTGCCCCTTCAGCTTGCCCAGCAAACGCGAGCCATAACTGCGCGCCGTACCCAGTGCACCACCGGCAATGGCGCCGGCCAGCGCCGCGACACCCAGGGTCAGCCCGCCCACTGCCAGGTCGATCCCGGCTCCCGCCGCCGCACCGGCCACCGCTCCGCCGCCGAGCTTGATGCCCAGTTGCTTGAGGGTTTCCGGATTGAACAGATCGTCGCCCCAGCGTCCGTCCAGCAACGGCAGGTCACCGGCGTTGGCGTCCTCGCGGCGGAAGGCATAGAGCTTGAGCAGCGCTTCGACACAGCGCTGCTCCCGCTGGCGAATGGCACTGCGCAACTCGGCGATGGCCGCGGCTTCCTCGTCCGCCTTGGCCACCACGCTGCGCCGGCAGGCGGCGCAATCCATCAGCAACTCGGCGATCAGGCGCTTGCCGCTGTGTCGGCGTACCTGCCGCTGTGCCTGCTGGTCATCGATCAGCCGTTGCAGGGCCGGGCGGGCGTTCTCCAGCATCAACTGCAGGCTTTCGTACAGCCGCCGCTCGCCATCCTCCGGCGGCGCGACGCTGTCGAAGCGCACCAGCGCATGCAGGCCCAGGCGGGCGAGGGCTTCGCGCCAGTCCGGTTCGCGGTGGTCGCTGCTGGCGACGAAATTGAGCACCGGCAGCAGCGGCTTGCCGCAGCCGGCGAGGACTTCCAGTTCGTCACGGTACTTTGCCAGCACCGGCTCACGGGCGTCGATCACATAGAGCCCGGCATCGCTGGCCATCAGCTGGCGCACCACCTTGGCTTCCTGCTCGAAACGCTGGCGCGCCTCGCTGCTCTGCAGGAAGCGTTCGAGCCGCGCCGGGCCATCGAGGCGCTCGCCCGGGCGCTCCAGGCGTTCGAGGTAGTCGAGCAGGGCGATGGCGTCTTCCAGGCCCGGCGTGTCGTACAGCTCCAGCAACGGCTGGCCATCCACCGACAGCCGCGCGCCCTCGACATGGCGGGTGGTACTGGGGCGATGAGACACCTCGCCGAAGCCGACATCCCGGGTCAGGGTGCGCAACAGCGAGGTCTTGCCGACATTGGTGTGGCCGACCACGGCCAGTTTCAGGGCGTCAGTCATGGCCATGCTCCAGCCAATGGATCGGCGAGGTGTCGGCATAGGGCAGGGCCAGTTGCTCCAGGGCCTGGTGCCAGTCACCGAGGCGCTCGGCATCCAGGGCCTGGCCGGGTGGCGGCAGCATCAGCCAGATGCGGGTGGCGGCGGCGCTGCGGGCCAGCTCGGCGAGCAGGGCCAGGCTGCCGCGATCCGGCGAGCGGCGCGGATCGCAGGCGATGGCCAGGCGTGCAGGGGGGAAATGGCTCAGTTGCTCCAGCAGGCGGCGGCGTGACTCGCGGCTGTCGAGCACGCCGGCATCGGTCACCGACGCCGGCAGCGCAGGCGGCCAGGGGCGCTGGTCATCCAGCTCCAGGCCCACCAGCAAGGCGCCTTCGTGCTGCACATCGTCCTGGCCACGCGGGATCTGCGGCAGGTGCTCCGGGGCAGCATCATTGACCCCGAGGCGCTCGCTGCTCGGCATCAGGGCTTCGCGCAGGCTGCTATAGCCGGGCAGTTTCAGGTCCAGTACCAGCCGGGTGCGACCCCGGCGCCAGCGCCACAGGCACAGGGCCACCAGCAGCAGGCGCGGGAGGATGCCGTAGACCACCAGCACCCCCAGCAGCCAGCCGGCCCAGGCCTGGCGACCGAGGTCCAGCGCCGGCTGGCTGTCGCCGCTGGCGCGGATCATCGCCACGTCCGGCGTGCTGAAACCGAGCAGGGACGGCAGGGCGCCGAGGGCCTGGGTGAGGCCGACGAAGGTGTCGGGCTGGAGCAAGGTGGTTTCCCAGACGAAGCCATAGCGACGGGTCGACAGCAGCATCAGCAGCACGACCAGCGCACTGCTCAGCGCGAGCAGCCAGAGGCCGTGGACCAGCACGCCGAGCAGCCAGCGGGTCAGGCGCTGGCGTTGCAGCAGGACCAGCAGCGCCGGAGCCAGGTGCACGCTTTTCGCATCGCGGGCGAATTTCTCGCTGAGCCACAGCCACAGCCGGCCAAGGCTTGCCCCCTGGTCGCCGGCCAGGGCCAGCCCGGCGGCCCAGCCCAGCAGCAACAGCAGGTCGAGCCCGAGCAGGCTGCCCAGGGCCCAGAACACATTGACCGGGCGCTGCCCGTCGCCGAGCGCGGCGAAGGCCAGGCCGGCGCCGCTGACCACGGCCAGCACCAGCAACACCAGCAGGGCCAGGCGCGCGCCGCGCTTGTAGTGGTCGAGGGCCTGGCGCAGGCCGTCGCGTTCGGCCAGCCACAGGGCGCGGTTTTCGAGGCGTTGCGCAAGATCGCCGCCCTGCTGGCGGGCGCGGCGGTTGGCTTCCTGGTCGTCCAGGGGCCCGGTGTGTTCTTCGCGCAGGCGTACCGCTTCGGTCAGCCAGCGCTTGTCCAGGTCGGTCAATCCAGTCACGTACAGCTTCCTTGAACCAGTCACCGGGGAAGCATAACCCAGGCGTCCTTTGCTATCCTCGCCGCCATGAAAACATCACGCCCCCTCAGCCTGATCGTGGCTCTCGCCGAGAACCGCGTCATCGGCCTCGACAACCGCATGCCCTGGCACCTGCCGGGGGACTTCAAGTACTTCAAGGCCACCACCCTGGGCAAGCCGATCATCATGGGGCGCAAGACCTGGGACTCGCTGGGTCGGCCACTGCCGGGCCGGCTGAACCTGGTGGTCAGCCGCCAGGCCGGGCTGCAGCTGGAAGGCGCCGAGGTGTTCGGCTCGCTGGAAGACGCCATGGTGCGTGCCGAGCAGTGGGCGGCGGAGCAGGGCGTGGACGAGCTGATGCTGATCGGCGGCGCGCAGTTGTATGCGCAGGGGCTGGAGAAGGGGTTGGTGGATCGGCTGTACCTGACCCGGGTGGAGATGAACCCGGAAGGGGATGCCTGGTTCCCCGAGGTGGACGAGCGCGTCTGGAAGAAGGTGTCCAGCCAGCAGGGGCCGGTGGAGGAAGGGAAGCCGGTGTATCACTTCGAGGTTTGGGAACAGGTCTGAGATTGTCGGGACCGCTTTGCGGTCCTTCGCGACGGTTCGGCGCACCGACAAGCTCGCTCCCACGGAGATCTTGCAGTGCCTGTGGGAGCGAGCTTGCTCGCGAAGGCCTGCTTAGCAGGCCCAAAGATCTCAAGAGTGACTCAGCTGAACCTGCTCATCCCCAGCCAACACTGCTTTGTCGGTCTGCCCAAGCATCTGGCTGGTGATGGTCCCCGCCGTCATCGAGCCACTGACATTCAACGCCGTCCGCCCCATGTCGATCAGCGGCTCCACCGAAATTAGCAGCGCCACCAGCTCCACCGGCAAGCCCATCGCCGGCAGCACGATCAGCGCGGCGAAGGTCGCACCGCCACCCACTCCGGCTACCCCGGCCGAACTCAAGGTCACCACCGCCACCAGCGTGGCGATCCACAGCGGGTCCAGCGGGTCGATACCCACCGCCGGCGCCACCATCACCGCCAGCATCGCCGGATACAGCCCGGCACAACCGTTCTGCCCGATGGTCGCACCGAACGACGCGGCAAAGCTGGCGATCGCCTGTGGCACGCCCAGGCGACGGGTCTGCGCCTCGATGCTCAGCGGGATGCTGGCGGCGCTGGAGCGGCTGGTGAAGGCGAACGTCAGCACCGGCCAGACCTTGCGCAGGAAGCGCAGCGGATTGACCCCGGCCAGGCCCAGCAGCACGCCATGCACGCCGAACATCAGCGCCAGGCCGATGTAGGACACCACCACGAAACTGCCCAGCTTGATGATGTCGTCGAGGTTGGAACTGGCGACCACCTTGGTCATCAGCGCCAGCACGCCGTACGGCGTGAGCTTCATCACCAGGCGCACCAGGCGGGTCACCCAGGCTTGCAGGGTGTCGATGGCGGCCAGGGCGCGGTTGCCCTTCTCGGCGTCATCCTTGAGCAGTTGCAGGGCGGCGACGCCGAGGAAGGCGGCGAAAATCACCACGCTGATGATCGAGGTCGGCTTGGCCCGCGCCAGGTCGCCCACCGGGTTGCTCGGCAGGAAGGAAAGCAGCAGTTGCGGGATGTTCAGGTCGGCGACCTTGCCCGCGTAGTCGCTCTGGATGGTGGCCATCCGCGCGGTTTCCTGGGTCCCGGCCACCAGCCCCTCGGCGCTGAGGCCGAACAGGTTGGTGAGGACTATGCCGATCAGCGCCGCGATGGCGGTGGTGAACAGCAGGGTGCCGATGGTCAGCACGCTGATCCGGCCCAGGGACGAGGCGTTGTGCAGGCGCGCCACGGCAGACAGGATCGAGACGAAGATCAGCGGCATCACGATCATTTGCAACAGCTGCACATAGCCGTTGCCGACCAGG
The DNA here is from genome assembly GCF_036324125.1 of Pseudomonas ulcerans. NCBI lineage: Bacteria > Pseudomonadati > Pseudomonadota > Gammaproteobacteria > Pseudomonadales > Pseudomonadaceae > Pseudomonas > Pseudomonas ulcerans. The sequence continues at coordinate 142,975 of NZ_JAZDQN010000005.1, forward strand.
TCCAGCCAGCCGATGGTGGCTTTCAGCACCGGATGGCCGGCACCGTAGAAGGTATGCAGGGCGGTACCGAACAGCACGCCGAGGATCAGGCCGACCAGCACCTTCTTCGCCAGGCTCCAGCCCGGGTTGGTTTTCGCCAGGCCCAGCAGCAATGCGAGGAACACCAGCAGGTTGAGAAACAGCGGCAGGTTCATTGAAGCTCCAGTAAAAACGACGCAACCGCCGATAAACGGCGGTTGCTGAAACGAAAATGCTAACAGCATGAAAACAAACGAATTTATATCGTTATGGAATTAGTGATGTCGTTTCTGGAATAAACACCGGTCGCTCACAGGCAAGTGGCTGCCGCTCGGGCCATTGTCGGCGTCGTTGTCGGAGCGCAAGGGTGGGGCTGGAGTGCTTAGGGTTGGACGGTCATCTTTTCTGGAGAACCGCACATGAAGTTCGCTCCGAAGATCCTTGCCACCGGCCTGGCCCTCCTGCTCGCCGGCCAGGCGCTGGCGGTCGAGCTGAAACACTGGCCGGAACCGGCCGCCAGGCAGCTCGACGCCATGATCGCCGCCAACGCCCACAAGGGTAACTACGCGGTATTCGACATGGACAACACCAGCTATCGCTTCGACCTCGAAGAGTCGCTGCTGCCGTTCATGGAAAACAAGGGCGTGCTGACCCGCGACAAGCTCGACCCGTCGCTCAAGCTGATGCCGTTCAAGGACACGGCCGAGCACAAGGAAAGCCTCTTCAGCTACTACTACCGCCTCTGCGAAATCGACGACATGGTCTGCTACCCCTGGGTGGCGCAGGTGTTCTCCGGCTTCACCCTCAAGGAGCTCAAGGGCTACGTCGACGAGCTGATGGCCTCGGGCAAGCCGGTGCCGAGTACCTATTTCGAGGGTGACCAGGTCAAGACCATCGAGGTACAGCCGCCCAAGGTCTTCACCGGGCAGACCGAGCTGTACAACAAGCTGATGGAGAACGGCATCGAGGTCTACGTGATGACGGCGGCCTCGGAGGAACTGGTGCGCATGGTCGCCTCCGATCCGAAGTACGGCTACAACGTAAAGCCGCAGAACGTCATCGGCGTCAGCCTGCTGCTCAAGGACCGCGCCACGGGTGCGCTGAGCACCGCACGCAAGCAGATCAGCGCCGGCAAGTACGACCCTGCCGCCAACCTCGGCCTGGAACTGACCCCGTACCTGTGGACCCCGGCGACCTGGATGGCCGGCAAGCAGGCGGCCATCCTCACCTATATCGATGAATGGAAGAAGCCGGTGCTGGTGGGCGGGGACACGCCGAACAGTGACGGCTACATGCTGTTCCACAGCGTCGATGTGGCCAAGGGCGGCATCCATCTGTGGATCAACCGCAAGGCCAAGTACATGGACCAGATCAACGGGATGATGGCCAAACATGCCGCGGCGCAGGCCAAGGAAGGGTTGCCGGTGACGGCGGACAAGAACTGGGTGGTGGTGACGCCGGAGGAAATCCAGTAGTTTGTCGGGGGCCTCATCGCAACGATGAGGCCCGCAAGGCAACAAAAGACAATACCAATTGCGAATTGATCTCATCCTCTGCTAGCGTGCGCATCCTCCCGACCCCGCTCACCAGGAAGTGCCCGTGTCTTCGTGGAATACGCAGATCGCCCGCTTGTTCGCCGAGCAGAAGAAAGCCCTGGAGGCCTTTGTCGCGCGGCGCACCGGTAACAGCCAGGTGGCCGCGGACCTGACCCAGGAATCCTTCCTGCGCCTGGCGCGGCTGCCCGCCGACAAGCAGGTCGATAACCTGCCGGCCTTCCTGTTCACCATCGCCAGCAACCTGGTCCGCGATCACCAGCGCCAGGCGATCCGCCGCGAGCGCCTGGACGGCGGCGAACCGAGCGAAGACCTGCCCTGCAGCGCCCCCGGCGCCGAGGAACAGCTTGCCACCCAGCAGGAGCAGCGCCTGATGCAGGCCGCCATCGAGGCGTTGCCCGAGGCGACCCGGCATATCTTCCTGCTCTATCATGTCGACGATTTGTCCTACCGGGAGATCGGTGAGCGCCTGAAGATCACCCCGCGCAGCGTCGAATACCAGTTGCGCCGCGCCCTGGTGGACTGCCGGGCGTTCATCAAGGCCCGCCTGCTCGACGACACACCGGGGGCACGATGACCGAGCCCTTCGCTGCCATGGATACGCGCATGACCCACCCTGACGATCTGTTCGAAGAGGCAAGCGCCTGGTACTACCGCTTGCAGGCCGAGGACGTCAGCCAGCAGGAGCGCAGCGATTTCGCCGCCTGGCTCGCCCGTGGTCCGCATCAGGCGCAGGCCTGGGACGAGGTGCTGGCGCTGCTGGGCGCCCTGCGCGAGCCGGCCCGGCAACTGCGCGAGGCCGAGCGGGCGCGCTGGCGCCGGCCGAGGCTGAGGGCCTGGGCCAGCGCCGCCGCCGTGGTCCTGGCGGTGGGCGTCCTGACCCTGTCCAGCCCTTGGCCGGACCGCTGGCGCGCCGACTACGCCACGACCACCGGCGAGTCGCGCAACCTGAGCCTGGCCGATGGTTCCCAGGTCCAGCTCAATACCGACAGTGCGATCCAGGTCGACCTCGGCCAGGGCGAGCGTCGCGTGCAACTGCTGCGCGGCGAAGCCTGGTTCGAGGTCAGTGCGGACCCGGCGCGGCCCTTCGTGATCCGTTCCGGCGAGGGCTGGGTCAAGGTGGTCGGCACCCGTTTCAGCGTGTCGCGCCAGGACGGCCAGACCCGGGTGCGGGTGGCCCAGGGCAAGGTGCAGGTCAGTGCCGGCGGCGAGCAGGCCGTGCTGCTGGAGCCGGGGCGCGGTGTCGAATACCAGGGCGGGCAATTGGCCGCGGTGCACGAGATCGACGGCGCCAGCGAGTTCGCCTGGCGCCAGCGCCAGCTGGTGTTCCGCCAGCAGCCGCTGGCCGAGGTGGTCGAGGAACTCAATCGTTATTGGCCGGGGCAGACCCTGGTGCTCGGCGAGGCCCTGCGCCAGCGCAAGGTCTCCGGGGTGTTCGAGATCGACAAGCCGGACGCCGTGCTCAAGGCGTTGAAGCACACCCTCGGGCTCAACGCCGAGCAATACACCCCCTGGCTGCGGGTGCTGCGCGAAGGCTGAGGAAAAATTTTCGGAAAGTTTCAGGGTTTTCCCCAAACCCGTCGTCCTTGAACTCGTAGGCGCAAATAACAAGCACTCTCAGATGGTGCGGCGCCGCTGAACGACTTCGACGATTTTGGGGAGCACCACCGATGCCACACACCACCACCCGGCGGCACCTGCCGACGCTGCTCAGCCTGGCCATCGCCATGGGCTGCGGCACGTTCGCCCTGCCAACCCTGGCTGCCAGCGAGACCCAGGCGCAGGTCCATCGCTTCGAGATTCCCGCGCAGTCCCTCGACGGCGCGCTGGCCGCGTTCAGCGCGGTCACCCGGGTGCAGGTGCTGGTCACGGCGGAGGTTACCCAGGGCCTGCGTTCGCCGGGCGTGATCGGCAGTTATCCACAGAGCGAGGCGCTGGGTCGGCTGCTGGCCGGTACCGGGCTGTCCGCCAGCTACATCGACGGCGACAGCGTGACCCTGGAAAAGCGCGCCCGTGGTGACGAGGCCGTGCAACTCGGCGCCACGAAGATCAATTCCGACCTGCTCGGCGCCACCACCGAGGGCAGCCGCTCCTACACCACCGGGGCGCTGACCATCGGCAAGGGCGAGCAGAAGCTCAAGGACATCCCGCAGTCGGTCTCGGTGGTCACCCGCCAGCGCATGAACGACCAGAACATGAACAACCTGCAGGACGCGATGCGCCAGGTCACCGGGGTGACGATCAAGTCCTACAACTCCGGCTCCAGCCTGAACGACGTGTACATGCGCGGCTTCCTGGTCGACCAGGTGCAGGTCGACGGCGTGTCCCAGGCCACCGGCCAGGGCGACCTGGCCACCAGCTTCGATCTGGCGATGTACGACCGCGTCGAGGTGCTGCGTGGGCCGAGCGGCCTGTACCAGGGCTCCGGCGAGCCCGGCGGGACCATCAACGTGGTGCGCAAGCGCGCCCTCGGCACCTTCGGCCTGAACGGCGAGCTGTCCGCAGGTTCGTGGGACAACTACCACTCCAGCGTCGACATCACCGGCCCGCTTAATGCCGATGGCAGCCTGCGCGGGCGTTTTGTCACCGCCTACGAGGACAACCAGTCTTGGGTCGACTACGCCAAGAATGAACGGCCGATGGTCTATGGCCGCCTGGAATACGACTTCACCCCGTCCACCACCCTGTCGCTGGGTGGCACCTACCAGAAGAACCGTTCGACTCCGGCCTTCGGTCTGCCGGCCTATGCCGACGGCTCGCTGCTGGATGTCAGCCGCTCCACCTTCGTCGATGCCAAGTGGAACAAGCTGGAAGAGCGCGTGTGGGAAGGCTTCGCCGAGCTGGACCATGCCCTGGACAACGGCGGCCAGTTCAAGACGTCGCTGACCTACCGCGATGCCGAGACGCCGACGCGCAACTTCACCTGGTCGGACGATGCCGTGGACCCGGCCACCGGCGACAGCTGGGCAGTGGCGTATTCCTACTACACCCATATCAAGAGTCTCGGCCTGGACAGCTTCGTCACCCTGCCGGTGGAAGCCTTCGGCCGCACCCACGAGTTCACTGCCGGCGCCGAGTACCAGCACCTGAACAAGGACTTCACCTACGGTGGCGGCGAGTACTTCCCGATCAATGTGTTCGACCCGGGTCGTATCGACATTCCCAAGCAGGAGTTCGCCATGGACAACGGCACCTGGTCGACCTCGCGGCAGTACGGGGTCTACGGCCGGGCCAAGCTCGCCGCGACCGACCAGCTGGACGTGATCCTCGGCAGCCGGGTGACCTGGTTCGAGGCCGAGGGCAAGAATGCCAATGCCTACTTCAACCGGTTCGGCGAGACCGAGACCAATATCGACCGCAAGTTCATCCCCTATGGCGCGCTGGTCTACGAGCTGACCCCGGAACTGTCGGCCTACGGCAGCTACACCAAGGTATTCAAGCCGCAGACCGATATCGATGCCAGCGGCTCGGTGATCGACCCGCGTGAAGGCGAGCAGTACGAACTGGGCCTGAAGCGCGAGTTCCTCGACGGACGCCTGAACGGCAGCATCGCCCTGTTCCGCATCTATGACGAGAACCGCGCCGAGCTGGTCTCCGGCGGGCAGTTCTACCGCGCCCAGGGCAAGGTTCGCAGCCAGGGCTGGGAGACCGAGCTGAGCGGCAACCTGACCGACAACTGGAGCGTGGTGACCGGTTACGCCTACACCATGACCCGGTCGATGAACGGCTCGGAGGAAGAGCAAGGGCGTACGTTCAGCACCATCACGCCGAAGCACAACTTCAACCTGTGGACCGACTACCAGTTCAGTGACGGGCTGCTGCAGGACTTCAGCGTTGGCGGTGGCGTCAGGGCGGTGAGCGCCACGTACTACCGGCGCAATGTCGACTTCGAGCAGCCGGGCTATGCGATCACCTCGGCGCAGATCGGCTACAAGGTCAACAAGCATGTGTCGGTGAAGCTGACCGGCAACAACCTGTTCGACCGCAAGTACTACGAGCGCGTGGACAGTCCGTGGGGCTCGAACTTCTACGGCGAGCCGCGCAACTTCACCTTTACCGTGCGGGCCAGTTACTGAAATAGCCAGGCCTGCATGGCCCTTGTAGGAGCGGGTTCACCCGCGATTGCGATGCTGGGCTCGCTGACGTAATCGCGGGTAAACCCGCTCCTACAGGATCCGCGTGACGCCTGGCCCCATCTTTCTTTGTTCCATAAAAAAACCGGCGCCCAAGGCGCCGGTTTTTCATTCAGCGGGCCCACTCACAGCCCGTCGAGCAACGCCTTGTTGCGCACCGCACCCTTGTCGGCACTGGTCGCCAGCAGGGCGTAGGCCTTCAGCGCGGTGGTCACCTTGCGTGGACGCTGTTCCACCGGTTTCCAGCCTTTCTTGTCCTGTTCGACACGACGCGCCGCCAGTTCTTCATCGCTGACCAGCAGGTTGATCGCACGGTTCGGGATGTCGATCAGCACCTTGTCGCCGTCCTGCACCAGGCCGATGGCACCGCCGGCTGCCGCTTCCGGCGAGGCGTGGCCGATGGACAGGCCCGAGGTGCCGCCGGAGAAACGACCGTCGGTGAGCAGGGCACAGGCCTTGCCCAGGCCCTTGGACTTCAGGTACGAGGTCGGGTAGAGCATTTCCTGCATGCCCGGACCGCCTTTCGGACCTTCGTAGCGGATGATGACGATGTCGCCTTCCTTCACTTCGTCGGCGAGGATGCCGCGCACCGCGCTGTCCTGGCTTTCGAAGATCTTCGCGTTGCCTTCGAACACGTGGATCGACTCGTCGACACCGGCAGTTTTCACCACGCAGCCGTCGAGGGCGATGTTGCCGTACAGCACGGCCAGGCCGCCTTCCTGCGAGTAGGCGTGCTCGACGCTGCGGATGCAGCCGTTTTCACGGTCGTCGTCGAGGGTGTCCCAACGGGTCGACTGGCTGAACGCGGTCTGGGTCGGGATGCCCGCCGGGCCGGCCTTGAAGAAGTGGTGCACGGCCGGGTCGTCGGTCTGGGTGATGTCCCACTTGGCGATGGCTTCTTCCATGCTCGGCGAGTGCACGGTCGGCACGTCGGTATGCAGCAGGCCGCCACGGGCCAGCGAGCCGAGGATGCTGATGATGCCGCCGGCGCGATGGACGTCTTCCATGTGGTACTTCTGGATGTTCGGCGCCACCTTGCACAGCTGCGGTACCTTGCGCGACAGGCGATCGATGTCGCGCAGGTCGAAGGCCAGCTCGGCTTCCTGGGCCGCGGCCAGCAGGTGCAGGATGGTGTTGGTCGAACCGCCCATGGCGATGTCCAGGGTCATGGCGTTCTCGAACGCCTTGAAGCTGGCGATGCTGCGCGGCAGCACGCTGGCGTCGTTGTCGCCGTAGTAGCGCTTGCACAGCTCGACGATGGTGCGGCCGGCGGTGAGGAACAGCTGCTCGCGGTCGGCGTGGGTGGCCAGGGTCGAACCGTTGCCCGGCAGGGACAGGCCCAGGGCTTCGGTCAGGCAGTTCATCGAGTTGGCGGTGAACATGCCGGAGCAGGAACCGCAGGTCGGGCAGGCGCTGCGCTCGTACTCGGCGACCTTCTCGTCGCTGGCCGAGGAGTCGGCGGCGATGACCATGGCGTCGACCAGATCCAGGCCGTGGCTGGCCAGCTTGGTCTTGCCGGCTTCCATCGGGCCGCCGGAGACGAAGATCACCGGGATGTTCAGGCGCAGGGCGGCCATCAGCATGCCGGGGGTGATCTTGTCGCAGTTGGAGATGCAGACGATGGCGTCGGCGCAGTGGGCGTTGACCATGTACTCCACGGAGTCGGCGATGATCTCCCGGCTCGGCAGGGAATAGAGCATGCCGTCGTGACCCATGGCGATGCCGTCGTCCACCGCGATGGTGTTGAATTCCTTGGCCACGCCACCGGCGCGTTCGACTTCGCGGGCGACCAGCTGGCCCAGGTCCTTCAGGTGCACGTGGCCCGGGACGAACTGGGTGAACGAGTTGGCGATGGCGATGATCGGCTTCTTGAAATCCTCGTCCTTCATGCCGGTGGCGCGCCACAGCGCGCGGGCACCGGCCATGTTGCGGCCGTGGGTGGACGTTTTGGAACGGTAATCAGGCATGAAGCACTCCTGGCGGCTAATCAGGTGACAAAAAGGGGAGTGAGCTTCTCTTGTCCTTGGTACCGCAAGGCAGGTGGCCGCTGGTACGGATGAGGCCGCAGACGTCACGGGATCGCCGCGCGCTCGGCCAGAGCTCATAAACCCGCCGGGGGATGACTGGCGATGAATAGGCCGATTCTACACCGCTGGCGGGCTTAGGGAATGGCGCAATGGATGGTCGGCGGGAATTGTCATCGGGCTCGCTTTCCACGGGCTAGAGCGTTACCGTGGCGGCCATCTTCGATCGATGGGCTTTTTTCACGGAGGAAATATGGTCCACCCTGCCGATGTTCCTGCCAGCAGCGTGCTGCGCATGCTCTCCACCACGGCCTGGTTCTTCGACTGTTTCGCCCGCCGGGTCACCCCGGAACAGGGCCTCACCGCGCTGGACGCTTACCGGCGCATGAGCCGCGCAGTACCGAAATGGATCAACCAGGCGCTGTGGCTGCGCGACCTCTTGGTCCGCCCGTTCGGGCTCAAGCCGGTGGCTGGATTCAACCTGCGCGAGCAGAAGACCGCGCGGGTCGGCGAGCAGCTCGATTTCTTCCAGGTGGCGGCGGTGACCGACCGCGAGCTGGTGCTGACTATCAAGGACAGCCACCTCGACGTGATGATCTCCGTGCACCTGGATCCGAACAATCAGCTCAGCCTGACCTCCATCGTCGAGCCGCACAATCTGCTGGGGCGGATGTACATGCGCTTGATCACGCCGTTTCATCGGCGGGTGGTGAAGTCGATGTTGGGTGGGTTGTAGGAACAACCCATCCATCGCGCCCATGAAAAATCCCGGCACCAGGCCGGGATTTTTCATTCAAGCGCTTATCAGCTGTTAGGCAGCAACCGGCAAATGATGCTCTTGATATAGCGAGTTTCCGGGATCGCCGGGTGCACCGGATGATCCGGACCCTGGCCGCCGCGTTCCAGCAGCTGGATATTGCGGTCCAGGTGACGGGCGCTGGTCAGCAGGATGTTCTGCAGGTCGTCTTCGGGCAGGTGCATCGAGCACGAGGCGCTGACCAGGATGCCGTCCTTGGTGAGCAGGCGCATGGCCTGTTCGTTGAGGCGGCGGTAGGCACCTTCGCCGTTCTTCAGGTCCTTCTTGCGTTTGATGAAGGCGGGCGGGTCGGCGACGATCACGTCGAAGCGCTCTTCGGCAGCCTTCAGTTCACGCAGCGCGGCGAACACGTCGCCTTCGATGCAGGTGACCTTCTCGGCGAAACCGTTCAGCGTGGCGTTGCGCTCGACACCATCCAGGGCGAAGCCCGAGGCATCGACGCAGAACACTTCGCTGGCGCCAAAGGCACCGGCCTGCACGCCCCAGCCACCGATGTAGCTGAACAGGTCGAGCACACGCTTGCCCTTGACGTACGGCGCCAGGCGCGCGCGGTTCATGCGGTGATCGTAGAACCAGCCGGTCTTCTGGCCTTCCATCACCGGCGCTTCGAACTTCACGCCGTTCTCTTCCAGCGCGACCCACTCCGGCACTTCGCCGTAGACGGTCTCGACGTAGCGCTCCAGGCCTTCGGCATCACGGGCCGAGGAATCGTTCTTGAACAGGATGCCGCTAGGCTTGAGCACCTGGATCAGGGCGGCGAGGACGTCGTCGCGCTGGCGCTCCATGGTCGGCGAGGCGATCTGCACCACCAGGATGTCGCCGAAGCGATCGACCACCAGGCCCGGCAGCAGGTCGGAGTCGCCGTAGACCAGGCGGTAGAACGGCTTGTCGAACAGGCGCTCGCGCAGGGACAGGGCGACGTTCAGGCGATGCACCAGCAGCGACTTGTCCAGCGACAGCTTGATGTCGCGGGACAGCAGGCGAGCGCAGATCAGGTTGTTCGGGCTCAGGGCGACGATGCCCAGGGGCTTGCCGCCAGCGCCTTCGAGGATCGCCTGGTCGCCGGCCTTGAATCTGTGCAGCGGAGTGGCGGCGACGTCGATCTCGTTGCTGTAGACCCACAGGTGGCCGGCGCGCAGGCGGCGGTCGGCATTGGCTTTGAGACGAAGGGTGGGCAGGGACATGACGTCGCTCCGGGAAAAAAGAGCGGGAGTATACCGTGCCGGCCAGCCCAGGCGCCCGTCGCCGCGACAAATTGCATGGCGACTGGCCGTCACTCGACCGAACGATCAGGTTAGAATCGCCCGTCAGCCCCGAGTGTGAACTTATGATCCAGGAACTCACCGCCGAACAGATCCAGCAAGCCTTGCAAGGCATCAGCGTGCCGCCCCAGCCGCAGATCATGGTCGACCTGCAGATGGAGCAGTACATGCCCGATCCCGACCTTGAGACGATCGCCAAGCTGATCTCCCAGGATCCGGGCCTGGCCGGCGCGCTGCTGAAGATCGTCAATTCGGCGCATTACGGGCTGAGCAACAAGATCGCCTCGATCCAGCGCGCGGTGAACCTGCTGGGCAGCCGCTCGATCATCAACCTGATCAATGCGCAATCGATCAAAGGCGAGATGAGCGACGAGACCATCGTCACCCTCAACCGCTTCTGGGACACCGCCCAGGACGTGGCGATGACCTGCCTGACCCTGGCCAAGCGCATCGGCTCGCAGGCGGTGGACGAAGCCTATGCCCTGGGGCTGTTCCATGATTGCGGCGTGCCGCTGATGCTCAAGCGCTTCCCCGACTACATGAGCGTGCTCGAAGACGCCTACGCCAGCGCCGGCGCGCGCCAGCGCGTGGTAGACACCGAGAACCAGGTGTTCAACACCAACCACGCGGTGGTCGGCTACTACACCGCCCGCTCCTGGCGCCTGCCGGAGCATGTCAGCAACGCCATCGCCAACCACCACAACGCCCTGGCGGTGTTCAGCGACGACTCGCCGCGCAATGCGCAGTTGAAGAACCTGCTGGCGATCCTGAAGATGGCCGAGCACATCTGTGCCTCGCACCGGGTGCTGGGCAACACCAGCGTCGACCACGAATGGAATACCGTCGGGCACCTGGTGCTGGACTACATCGGCCTGTCGGAATACGACTTCGACAACCTCAAGCAAACCATCCAGGAACTCGGTAGCCACTGATCCATGCCTGAATTACCTGAAGTCGAAACGACCCGCCGCGGCATCGCCCCCTACCTCGAAGGCCAGCGCGTCAGCCGCGTGATCGTGCGTGACCGGCGCCTGCGCTGGCCGATTCCCGAAGACCTCGACGTGCGCCTGTCCGGGCAGCGTTTCGTCTCGGTGGAGCGGCGCGCCAAGTACCTGCTGTTGAATGCCGAGGTGGGCACGCTGATCAGCCACCTGGGGATGTCCGGCAACCTGCGCCTGGTGGAGATCGGCCTGCCGGCCGAGAAGCACGAGCATGTGGATATCGAGCTGGAGTCCGGCCTGGCGCTGCGTTACACCGATCCGCGGCGTTTTGGCGCCATGCTCTGGAGCCATGCGCCGCTGGAGCATGAGCTGCTGGTGCGCCTGGGGCCGGAGCCTCTGACCGACCTGTTCGATGGCGAGCGCTTGTTCCAGTTGTCCCGCGGGCGGTCGATGGCGGTGAAGCCTTTCATCATGGACAACGCGGTGGTGGTGGGCGTGGGCAATATCTATGCGACCGAGGCCCTGTTCGCGGCGGGGATCGATCCGCGGCGGGAGGCGGGGAGCATTTCGCGAGCGCGGTATCTGCGGTTGACCATCGAGATCAAGCGGATCCTGGCTGCGGCGATCGAGCGGGGCGGGACTACCTTGCGCGACTTTATCGGTGGTGATGGGCAGCCGGGGTATTTCCAGCAGGAGCTGTTCGCCTATGGGCGCGGCGGGGAGCCGTGCAAGGTGTGTGCGGCGACGCTCAGGGAAGTGAAGCTGGGGCAGCGGGCGAGTGTGTTTTGTCCCAGGTGCCAGAAGTAAGGTTTGTCGGGAGTTTGATGGCCTCATCGCGGGTGAACCCGCTCCTACAAGGTTCGGTGCAGCTCTGTGGGAGCGGGTTCACCCGCGATGAGGTCAGTGGTTGCGCCAGAAAACTCAGGGTGTCACCACCTCCGAGTTGCCAACCCCTCTAGGGTCGCTGGCAGATTCCAGCCGGCCATCGCGCTTGTCCCAGAACAGCACCTGCTGGTTGCCGTAACTGCGTCCCACATCCTTCAGGCTGTAGCCGCGCTCGCGCAGATCATCCATCTCGGCTTCGCTGAACGCCCCCGGCTCATGCTCCACCACATCCGGCAGATACTGGTGGTGATAGCGCGGCACCGCCGGCCAGGTATTCACCGGCCGTCCATCCAGGTACTCCAGCATCGACAGCAGCACCATGCTCGGAATCCGGCTTCCGCCCGGCGTACCGAAGGCGGCGAATTGCGTCGGGCTTTCGATGAAGCTCGGACTCATGCTCGACAACGGTCGCTTGCCCGCTGCCACCGCATTGGCCTGGCTGCCCGTCAGTCCGTAGCTGTTGCTGCCCCGGGGATCGGCGGCGAAATCATCCATTTCATTGTTCAGCACCACGCCGGTACCCGGCGCAGTGAAGGCCGCACCGAACGGCAGGTTCACCGACAGCGTCGCCGCCACGGCATTGCCCTCGGCATCGATCACCGCGAAATGGGTGGTGTGATCGCCCTCGCGCCAGGCCGGTGACGGCGGCAGGCTGCTGCTGGGCGTGGCGTCATGCACGTCGATGCTGTCGGCGAGCTGGACCAGATGCTGGCGCGCCAGCAATTGCGGCACCGGGTTGGCCACATGATCCGGGTCCCCCAGCAGACCGCGATCGCGGTAGGCGCGGCGCAGCACTTCCAGTACGTAGTGGGCGCGCTGGACCTTGTCGGCGCTCTGCCACGGCAGGCGCTGCAGCATCGCCAGGCTCTGGGCGATGGCCACGCCCCCGGCGGAAGGCGGCGGCGCGCTGATCAGCTCGCGCTGGCCAGCCAGGCTGTAGCGCAGCGGCTCGCGGTTGACGGTGTGGTAGTCGGCGAGGTCGTTGGCGCTCCAGATACCGCCGGCTGCGTTGACCTCGGCCACCAGCTTCAGCGCCACGGGGCCGCGATAGAAACCGTCGCGCCCCTGGTCCGCCAGGCGTTGCAGGGTCTCCGCCAGTTCCGGCTGACGAATCATCTTGCCCGGCGCCGGCACTTCACCCCGGTCGAGAAACAGCCGGGCGGTTTCCGCGTCGTCGCGCATGGCCGCCAGGCGCATCTGCGCGCGGTCGCGGTAGATGCGGTCGACGGCGAAACCCTGGTTGGCCAGGCGGATCGCCGGGGCCAGGGTGTTCTTCAACGGCAGCTTGCCGTAGTGCGCGGCCAGTTCGTCGAGCGCCGCCGGCAGGCCGGGGATCGCCGCCGCCAGCGGACCGTTGATCGACAGGCCGGGCTGGACCTTGTCATCCTTCAGGTACATGTCCGCCGTGGCCCTGGCGGGCGCGCGTTCGCGGGCGTCGATGAAGTGATAGGCAACGGGATTGCCGGGCTGGCGCAGGAGGAAGAAACCGCCACCGCCCAGGCCCGAGCCATAGGGCTCTACCACCGCCAGGGCAGCGCTCACGGCGATGGCCGCGTCGAAGGCGTTGCCGCCTTGCTGGAGGATTTCCCGCGCGGCGGCGGTCGCGTCGGGATGGGGTGTCGCCACCGCCGCGTGCCCCGGGCCGTCGGCCAGGGCGGCGACACTGCACAGCGCCAGGCCGGCGCCAAGGAACAGGGTGCGCAGCGCGGCGACGCCGCTCATCAGGCCTTGCCGGTGATACGGCGGTACTTGGCCATCAGCTCGTCTTCGGTTTCCGGGTGGGCTTCATCCAGCGGGATGCAGTCGACCGGGCAGACCTGCTGGCACTGCGGTTCGTCATAGTGGCCAACGCACTGGGTGCACAGGTTCGGGTCGATCACGTAGATCTCTTCGCCCTGGGAGATGGCGGCGTTCGGGCACTCGGGTTCGCAGACGTCGCAGTTGATGCAATCGTCGGTGATGATCAGGGACATGGGGACTCCGGCCAGGATCGTCGGCCCTGGCAATTGAAAACCAATGGGCGCAATTGTGCCGTATTAGCGCCCGTTGTGCACGCGGGCGCCGGTTTTCCTGGCCAGATGAGATTACTTCTTGAAACGCTCGGTCAGCGCGTCGGCCACCGCCGGATGGACGAACTTGGTGATATCGCCGCCCAGTGCCGCGATTTCGCGGACCAGCGTCGAGGAGATGAACGAATAGCGCTCCGACGGGGTGAGGAACAGGCTCTCGACGTCCGGCGCCAGCTGTCGGTTCATGTTGGCCAGCTGGAACTCGTACTCGAAGTCCGAGACCGCGCGCAGGCCGCGCAGGAAGACATTGGCCTGCTGCTCCTTGGCGAAGTGTGCCAGCAGCGACGAGAAGCCGATGACTTCGACGTTGGGCAGGTGCTTGGTCACTTCGCGCGCCAGTGCCACCCGTTGTTCCAGGGGGAACAGCGGATTCTTCTTGGGGCTGGCGGCGACCGCGATGATCACGTGGTCGAACAGACGCGAGGCGCGTTCGACCAGATCGCCATGGCCCTTGGTAATAGGGTCGAAAGTACCCGGGTACAACACTCGGTTCATCGCGTCGTCCTGGCAGGAGTGCGTTAGGGACTCGGATGGTAGCGCAGCCGATGCGCCCGGGCCAAGTCGCCATCATCGGCCAAAGGCACTATGGACAAGGGCTGGCCAAGGCGCTCGGCAAGCAGGTGGCTGAGTCGTGCGCTGATGGCATAGACCGACAATTGCGGGTTGGCGCCGATGCTGGTGGGGAACAGCGAACCGTCGTGGATCGACAGGTTTTCCAGCTGGTGGTGCCGGCCCAGGCTGTCGCAGACGCTCTGGCGCGGGTCCTGGCCCATGGCGCAGCCACCCATGACATGGGCGCTGCCCAGACGGGTGAGAAAGGTTTCCAGCGCCAGTTCGTCGATGGTCCGTCGCGCTTCGGCCAGGGTCTTTGCCGGCCTGGCATGGCTGTGCAGCGGCAGGACGCTCTCCGCTCCGGCGGCGAACTGGATCTCGGCCATGCTGTGGAAGGCACGGCGCACGCCATCCCAGGCATAGGGCGACACGGCGTAGTCGAGCACCGGCGTGCCGTCGCCACGCAATTCCACGCTGCCGCCGACGCTGTCCGGGTGAAAGCCGTCGCGCAACAGGGCCAGCATCACGTGGGTGTGGGGCAGGTCCTCCATACGCAGGGCGTTTTCCGTGCCGAAGCCGCCGAACAAGGTCGCGGCCAGCGCGGGGTGCAGCGGCGGCACCTCCAGCTTGTAGCCCATGGGGCCGGTCACGCCGTTGCGCCATTGGAAATGGTCGCTGTAGATCGACTGCGGCGCACCGTAGAAGGGGTTCACCGGCTCGGCGAAGCGCGCCGCGCTGAAGTTGACCAGGTGCAGGAAGGTGCGTTTGCCCAGGCGCTTGTGTGGGTCGGGCGCGGCCGAGCGCAGGAGCAGGGCCGGGCTGTTGATGCCGCCGCCGGCCAGCAGGTAATGCCGGGCGCGGACGCGGATGCTGCGGCCTGTGGGGGCGACGCACTGCGGGTCCACGGCCACGCAGTGCAGCTCGCGGATCCGCTGGCCGTCATGCTCCAGTTTTTCCGCGCGGGTCAGGTAGAGCAGTTCGCCGCCGTGCTCCAGGGCCGCCGGGATGCTGGTCACCAGCATCGACTGCTTGGCGTTGACCGGGCAGCCCATGCCGCAATAACCGAGGTTCCAGCAGCCGCGGACATTGCGCGGGATCACCTTCCAGTCCAGGTCGAGGGCCGTGCAGCCGCGGCGCAGCACGTCGTTGTTGGCGTTGGGCGGCAATTGCCACGGGGTAATGCCGAGGCGCAGTTCCATGCGCTCGAACCACGGCGCCAGGTCGTCCACGCCGTGGCCTTCGACACCCTGTTCGCTGGCCCAGTGGCGCAGGGTCGGCTCCGGGGTGCGGAAGCTGGAGGTCCAGTTGATCAGCGTGGTGCCGCCCACGGCGCGGCCCTGGAGGATGGTGATGGCGCCGTCCTTGCTCAGGCGGCCGATGCCTTCCTGGTAGAGGCTGGCGTAGGCCTCGTTCTCCAGCATCTTGAAGTCGCTGCTGGTCTTCAGCGGGCCTTCTTCGATCAGCAACACGCGAAAACCGGCGGCGCTGAGCAGTTCGGCACTGGTGGCGCCGCCGGCACCGCTGCCGATGATGGCGATATCGGTTTCCAGCGTGAGGTCCTGGCTCAAGGCCGAGCCGTCACGGGTTTTCCAGCCGCGGGCGAGGCCGTCGCGGAACAGGTCGGGTACGGGCATGGGGTGGCTCTCGCTCAGATTTTCGGTGGGCCGGGATAGCCGCATGCGCCCCAGGATTCGGGCAGGCTGTACCAGGCCATCAGCAGCAGTTGCAGCAGCGAGCAGTAGCCCTGGCGCAGCAGGTTCAGCGAGCTGTCGCGCCAGCGTAGGAGAAAAGCCTGGATGCGCGCTGGCTCGGCCTGTTCCCAGGCGCCCCAGACACCGGTCAGCGGGCCGCGGGTCAAGGGCAGGGCGAGTACGTCGAACAGTTGCCAGGTCAGCTTGAGCATCTCCGGGGACAGGCTGGCCAAGGTTTCGTCGAGGCGGATGAGGACCTGGTCGAGCAACGAATGCGTGCCTTCGAGGACCACCGGGATCACCGCGCGCAGCATCGGCAGATCGTCATCGCGCAGGATGCGAAAGCCATTGGCCGGCGTCGTGGCGGAGCAACCGACCAGGCTGGCGCCGCCGAGAAACAGCGTGGCGCCGAGACTGAACTTGAGCAGGCCGCGGCGGTTCAGCGAGGCGGCTTCGGGCAGGCGTGTTGTCATTGTTGTGGGCCTGTGCAGCGATCAGCGGATGAAGAAGCGGTACACCAGTTGTTGCAGGCGCTTGCCGTAGGGCGGATAGACCAGCCGCGCCAGGTTCAGGCGCTGCTTGGCCAGCACGGCCTTGGCCTTGCTGAAGGTCTGGAAGCCTTCGTAGCCATGATAGTGACCCATGCCGGACGGGCCGACGCCGCCGAACGGCAGGTCGTCCTGGGCCACGTGCAGCAGGGTGTCGTTGAGGCAGGCTCCGCCGGAGTGGGTGTTGTCCAGGACCAGGCGCTGCTCGCCGCGCTCGTAGCCGAAGTAGTACAGGGCCAGCGGGCGGGGGCGCTGGTTGATGTAGGCAATCGCCTCGTCGATATGGTCGTAGGGCACCAGCGGCAGCAGCGGGCCGAAGATCTCGTCCTGCATCACGCGCATGCCGTCGCTGACGTTTTCCAGGATCAGGGGCGGTAGGCGCCGGTCGGCCGGGGTTTCGTCCGGGTACAGGCTGGTGACCCGCGCGCCCTGGCGACGGGCGTCGTCGAGATAGCCGTTGAGCCGGGCCAGGTGGCGCGGGTTGATGATCGCGGTGTAGTCGGGGTTGTCGCTGATGCGCGGATAGAAACGGCGCACGGCGTCGCGGTAGGCGTCGATGAAGCCAGGTACGCGCTCGCGGGGCAGCAGCACGTAGTCGGGGGCGACGCAGGTCTGCCCGGCATTGAGGGTCTTGCCGAAGGCTATGCGCTCGGCGGCGTCGGCCAGGGGCACGCTGGCGGAGACGATGGCCGGGGACTTGCCGCCCAGTTCCAGGGTCACCGGCGTGAGGTTGTCGGCGGCGGCGCGCATGACTTCTCGGCCGATGCTGGTGGCGCCGGTGAACAGCAGGTGGTCGAAGGGCAGGCGGGAGAAGGCCTGGCCGACATCGGCCTCGCCGAGCACCACGCTGACCATGTCGCTGGGGAATACCGATTCCAGCAGGGCCTTGAGCGCCTGGCCGCTGGCCGGAGTGGCTTCGCTGAGCTTGAGCATGACCCGGTTGCCGGCGGCGAGGGCGCCGGTCAGCGGGCCGATGGCGAGGAACAGCGGGTAGTTCCACGGCACGATGACCCCAACCACTCCCAGCGGCTGGTACTGCACCCGCGCGCTGGCCGGCTGGAAGGCCAGGCCGACGGCGCGGCGGCGGGGTTTCATCCAGCGGGCCAGGTGTTTCTCCGCGTGGACCAGGCCCTGGACGCTGGGCAGGAGTTCGGCAAGGCGGGTTTCGTCGGCGCTGCGGCCGTTGAAATCCTGGTCGATTGCGGCGATCAGCTCGTCCTGGCGGGCGACCAGGGCCTGGCGCAGGGCCTTGAGCCACTGCCGGCGCTGGGCCAGGGGCGGCATGGGCAGGCGATTGAAGGCGGCGCGCTGTTCGGCGAACAGGGTGTCGAGCCAGTCGAGCTGGGACATCGGGACCTCCAGTGACTTGTTATCGTGGCTAGAGCATATACTCTAATTCTGGTCCTGTGAGTGGCGCGGACCCTGTGGGAGCGGCTTTAGCCGCGATTACGGCAGTGACGCCGCCTTCGCAATCGGTTCCCACAGAATCCGCATGGATCGCATGGATGCAAGCCACTCACCGACGCCGTAAGATCAAGCAATCATTTCAAGCTCATGAATGGGGAACCGCAGTCATGGCCCCGCGAATCAAGACCCGCGAGCGCATCGTGCAGAACAGCCTGGAGCTGTTCAACCAGAACGGCGAGCGCAGCGTCAGCACCAACCACATTGCCGCGCACATGGAGATTTCTCCCGGCAACCTGTACTACCACTTCGCTAACAAGCAGGAAATCATTGCCGAATTGTTCAGTCAGTATGAGGAACAGGTGGAAAGTTTCCTGCACCCGCCCAAGGGCCGTCCGGCCACGGTCGAGGACAAGCGCTTCTACCTCAAGGAAATCCTCGCGGCGATGTGGAACTTCCGTTTCCTGCACCGCGACCTGGAACACCTGCTCGACAGCGACAAGGAACTGGCCGCCCGCTACCGGCGCTTTTCCCAGCGCAGCCTGTTGCAGGGCCAGTCCATCTACACCGGTTTCGTCGAAGCCGGGATCCTGGAGATGAACGCGGTGCAGATCGAGTCGCTGACCCTCAACACCTGGATCGTCCTGACCTCCTGGGTGCGCTTCCTCTGCACCACCCGGGAAAATTCCGCGCACCTGAGTGAAGAAGCCATCAAGCGTGGCGTCTATCAGGTACTGGTGCTGGAACTCGGTTTCGTCACTGCCACGGCACGTCCGGCGGTGGACGCGCTGTGCGAAGAATTCTACGTACCGCTGCAGCAGGCGCTGGAGCAGTAACGTGCCCTTTCAATCGATATGGAGACTGTCATGCCCCTCGCGCAACTGATTGCACCCCGGCAACTGGCGGAACGCCTCGGCGACCCGAAGCTGGTGATTCTCGATTGTCGTTTTGCCCTGGAGGACGTCGACTACGGTCAGCGCAGCTACGCCGAGGGGCATATTGCCGGGGCGCATTTCGCCGATCTGGAGCGCGACCTCAGCGGGCCGGTGGTCAAGGGCGTGACCGGGCGCCATCCGCTGCCGCAGCCAGGACGCCTGATCGAGCGATTCCAGCAATGGGGCATCAGTAACGACAGCGACGTGGTGCTGTATGACGACGGTCCCGGCGCCTTCGCCGCCCGCGCCTGGTGGCTGCTGGCCTGGCTCGGCAAGCGCAGCGGCGTGTACCTGCTCGATGGCGGCCTCAAGGCCTGGCACGCGGCGGGCCTGCCGCTGAGCCTGGACCCGGCGGATCGCCACGAAGGCACCTTCAGCGGCAAACCCGATCCGGCACTGCTGATCAGCGCGCAGCATCTGCGCGAACGCCTTGGTGATCCGGCCCTGACCCTGCTCGACGCCCGCGCCTTGCCGCGCTTCCGTGGTGAAGTGGAGCCGATCGATCCGGTGGCTGGGCATATCCCCGGCGCGCAATGCGCGGCCTTCACCGAGAACCTCGGTGCGGACGGCCATTTCCTTCCGGCGGAGCAACTCAAGGCCCGTTTCGCCAAGCTGCTCGGCGAGCGCCAGCCGCAAGACCTGGTGGCCTACTGCGGTTCCGGTGTCACCGCCTGCCACAACCTGTTCGCCCTGAGCCTCGCTGGCTACCCGCTGGCACCGCTGTATGCCGGCTCGTGGAGCGAATGGATCACCGACCCGCAACGCCAGGTCGCCACCGGCGACTGATCAGCCGCCCGCCAGCCACTCGGGGATACGCCGTTCCAGGTAGTACCCCGGCTGGCGCAGGCTGCCCTCGACGAACCCGACATGACCACCGTGGGCGTGCAGCTCCAGGGTGGTGCTGCTCGCCAGCTCGCCGGCCTCCGGCAGGCTGTGGGGGAAGACGAAGGGATCGTCGCTGGACTGGATGATCAGCGTCGGTGTGCGGTTATCGCTCAGGTAGTAGCGGCTCGACGAGCGCTTGTAATAGTCGTGGGCATCGCTGAAACCGTTGAGTGGCGCGGTGACGCGGCCGTCGAAGTCCCAGAAGGTGCGCAGGTTGGTGAGCGGGCCGAGGCGGGCGAGGATATCCAGGCCTTCGTCATGGCCACGGTGCAGGAAATGCCGTTCCTTGTTCTTCAGGTAGGCGAGCATCTCGCGGATGAAGTGCGCCTGGTACACCCGTGAGAAACCCTGGCCGATGCGGTCGGCGCACTGATCCAGGCGAAACGGCACCGACACCGCCACGGCCGCCTGCAACTGGCTGGCCGAGCCGGCCTCGCCCAGGTGCTTGAGCAGCACGTTGCCGCCCAGCGAATAACCCACCGCGTACAGCGGCGCGGCGGGGCGTTGCGCCCGCAGGTGGGCGATGACTTCCGCCAGGTCCTCGCTGGCCCCGGAGTGGTAGCTGCGCGGCAGCAGGTTCGGCTCGCCGGAGCAGCCGCGCCAGTTCACCGCCACGCTGGCCCAGCCCCGGGCCTGCAGGGCATGTTGCAGCCCGAGCACGTAGTGCGAGGACGACGAACCGGTCAGGCCGTGCAGCACCAGGACCAGCGGCGTGTCGCTGCGGTGCGGGCCGCTCCAGTCGAGGTCGAGGAAGTCGCCGTCGGCCAGCCACAAGCGCTCGCGCTGGTGATCCAGCGGCGTCGACTTGCGCCAGAGAGGGCCCCAGAGGGTTTGCAGGTGAGGGTTGCGCAGGCCCGTTGCGGGCTTGAAGAAGGTGGACATCATGACGGCTTCACTCGGGAACACACGGCAGCTCTATCAGCCAGTGTAAGTGCTGGCTTCAAGGGCTGCCGCGCGAGATGACGGACAGATGACGATCAGCCGCGTTCCCACAGGGCGTAGTGCACCTGGCCGGCCTTCTTTTCCCGGTGCAGGCGCCAGCTGCCCGGCACGTTCAGCGACGATGGCGCGGTTTCGCTTTCGATATAGATCCACGCGTGATCGGCGAGCCAGCCACCGTTCTCCAGCAGTTCGCAGGTTTGCGGTACCAGGTCCTGGTGGAACGGAGGATCGAGGAACACCACGTCGAAGCGCTGTTTCGCTTCACCCTGCAGATAGCGCAGGACATCGCTCTGCACCAGCTGGCCGCGCGGGCAGCGCAGCACTTCGAGGTTGTTGCGCAGGCTGCTGATGGCCGCTGCGTTGCTGTCCACGGCGACGGCATCACCGGCACCGCGGGACAGGGCTTCCAGGTACAGGGCGCCACTGCCGGTGAAGGCATCCAGCACCTTGGCCCCTTCGATGTAGGGGGCGAGCCAGTTGAACAGGGTTTCCCGCACCCGGTCCGGCGTCGGGCGCAGGCCGGGGGCGTCGGGGAAGCTCAGGCGACGGCTGCGCCATTCGCCGGCGATGATGCGCAACTGGCCTTGGCCCGCGTGCGGCTTGGATGGACTGGCCATTAATGCTCCGGTACGCCGAGCGCTTGCTCGGCGGGTTTGTCGAGGGGCGGTGGCAGCGGTTGCTGCGGCACCTTCGGCCCCGCGCTGACGATCACCAGCTTGTCCGCGGACAGGTGGCGATTCAGCGCGTCCCGCACCTGCTCTACGGTCAGGGCCTGGGATTGGCGCATGTAGTCTTCGAGGTAGGTCAGCGGCAGATTATAGAAGCCGATTGCCCCCAGTTGCCCGACGATACTCGCGTTGCTGGCATTGGACAGCGGGAAGCTGCCGGCCAGCTCGCGCTTGGCGTCGTCCAGTTCCTGCTGGGTCGGGCCGGTCTTCAGGTAGTCGCGCAGGAGGTCCTGGACCAGCTTCAGGGTGCCCTCGCTGAGTTCGGCGCGGGTCTGCAGGTTGATCATGAACGGGCCACGGGCCTGCATCGGCACGAAGGTCGAGTAGATACCGTAGGTCAGGCCGCGTTTCTCGCGGACTTCGCTCATCAGGCGAGTGCCGAAGGAGCCGCCACCGAGGATCTGGTTGCCCAGGGACAGCGCGGCGTAGTCCGGGTCGGCGCGGTCGATGCCCAGTTGCGCGAGCATCAGGTGGGTCTGCTTGGACGGGAAGTCGATATGGCTCGGACCTGCCTTGGGTTCGGCTGGTGCCGCGACCTTGGCCAGTGCCGGACCTTTCGGCAGTGCGGCGGAGACCTGGGCGGCGATGGCCTCGGCGTCCTGGCGGCTGAGGTCGCCGACCAAGGCGATCACCGTGTTGCCGGCCGCGTAGGCCTTGTCGTGGAAGGCGCGCAACTGTTCCAGGGTGATCGGCGGCACGCTTTCGGCGGTGCCGTCACTTGGGTGACCGTAGGGGTGCTTGCCGTACAGGCGTTCGAACAGTTGCAGGCTGGCCAGCTTGCCGGGGTTCTGCTTCTGGTATTCGAAGCCGGCGAGCATCTGGTTCTTGATGCGGGTCAGGGCATCGGCAGGGAAGGTCGGCTTGCCCACCACCTCGGCGAACAGCTTCAGCGCCGGTTCGCGCTTGTCGGCGACGCTCAGGCTGCGCAGCGAAGCCACCGCCATGTCGCGGTAGGCGCCGTTGCCGAAGTCGGCGCCCAGGCCTTCGAAGCCCTGGGCGATGGCGTTGACGTCCTTGCCGGCCACGCCCTCGTTGAGCATGGCGTTGGTCAGTGCGGCGACGCCGGGCACATCGCCGTCCTGGCTGCTGCCGGCGGCGAAGGTCAGGCGCAGGTCGAACATCGGCAGCTCATGGGCCTCGACGAACAGCACGCGGGCGCCTTCGCGGGTGTTCCAGGTCTGGATATTCAAGGCGCGGTGGCTGGGCGGCGCCTTGCCTTCCAGTTCGGCCAGGGATTGCAGGGTATTGGCCGGCTTGGTCTCCGCTGCGTGGGAAGGACCGGCGAGGGCCAGGGCCAGGGCGCTTGCCGCGACCAGGCTGGTCAGCTTGAAGTGGGTGATCGGCTGGCTCATTTCGCCTGTTCCTCGGGCAGTACGTGGGCAACGCTCAGGCGTTCGCGAACGAAGTAGGTGCGCGCGGCGTTCTGGATGTCCGCCGGGGTCACGCTCTTCAGCTCATCCAGCTCGTTGTCGATCAGCTTCCACGACAGGCCGACGGTTTCCAGCTGGCCGATGGTGGTGGCCTGGCTGCTGATGGAATCGCGGTCGTAGACCAGGCCGGCGATGACCTGGGCACGGACCCGCTCCAGTTCCTCTGCACTCGGCGGGGTGGTCTTCAACTCGTCGAGGAGCTTCCACAGGCCGGTTTCCACTTCGGCGAGGGTCTTGTTCTTCTGCGTGTTCGGCGTTGCCGACAGGGTGAACAGGCTGTCGCCGCGGGCGAACGGGTTGTAGTTGCTGGAGGCGCCGGCCACCAGCTCTTCGCCGCGCTCCAGGCGGCTGGCCATGCGCGCGCTGTAGCCGCCGTCGAGCAGGGCGGAGATCAGGCGCAGGGCGTGGACTTCACGCGGGTTTTTTGCGGTGGCCAGGCCCGGCACGTTGAAGCCGAATATCAGGCTCGGCAATTGGGTCCGCACATGCACGGTGAGCTGGCGCAGGCCGGGTTCGGCCAGTTCCAGCGGCAGCTTGCTCGGCGGCAGGGTGCGTTTCGGGATCCTGGCGAACCAGCGTTCGGCCAGCTTGCGCACTTCGTCCACGGTGACGTCGCCGACCACCACCAGGGTGGCGTTGTTCGGTGCGTACCAGGATTCGTACCAGTGGCGCAGTTCCTCGACCTTCATGCGCTGCAGGTCGGCCATCCAGCCGATGGTCGGGGTGTGGTAGCCGCTGGCCGGGTAGGCCATGGCCTTGAACAGCTCGAAAGCCTTGGCGCCCGGGTTGTCCTCGGTGCGCAGGCGGCGTTCTTCCTTGATCACCTCGATCTCGCGGCTGAATTCGTCCGGCGGCAGGCGCAGGCTGGCCATGCGGTCGGCTTCGAGCTCCAGGGCGACGTTCAGGCGATCGCGGGCCAGCACCTGGTAATAGGCGGTGTAGTCGTCGCTGGTGAAGGCGTTTTCCTCGGCGCCGAGGTCGCGCAGGATGCGCGAGGCCTCGCCGGGGCCGAGTTTCTCGCTGCCCTTGAACATCATGTGTTCCAGGGCGTGGGAAAGGCCGGTCTGGCCCGGGGTTTCGTAGCTGGAGCCGACCTTGTACCAGACCTGCGAGACCACCACCGGGGCGCGGTGGTCTTCGCGCACGACCACTTTCAGGCCGTTGTCGAGGATGAATTCGTGGGTCGGTTGCGGGTCGGCGGCCAAGGCCGCGAGGGGCAGACAGATCGTGCCGAGCAGCAGGCCAGCGGCACGGCGGGCTAGAGCATTCATTCGTGATTCAACCTGTTGGGCTGCCCGCTTGGCTTAGCGTCGGCGGGCTAGGAGGTGCTAGGATACTGATCCGGTTGCCTGGCGACCATGCCTGTCGAGGATGTCGCCGCAAAGGCCCCCCGACAAAATAGACGACGCGCACGAACGAGCCGGATTTAAAACAGTCTGTTCTGCGTTACAAAAGAATTCCGAGTGCGCCGCACTGGCGCATCGCCACCCTGAGATAGCCGTCTTCCATGTTTGGTTCCAACGACGACAAAAAAACGCCGGGCGCCCCCGGTGAAAAGAAAGGCCTGTTCGGCTGGCTGCGCAAGAAGCCCCAGCAACCTGTTGTCGAACAGCCTGAAACTCCTGTCCCAGACGCTGCCGAGCCCGCTCCTGCGGTAGTCCCGGAAGCGCCGGTCGCTGCCGCTCCGGTGGTGACGCCCGAGCCGGTCGCTGCACCGGTCGTCGAGGCGCCGGTCGCCGCGCCGTCGAGCCTGGTGTTGCCAGTGCCGGAAGAGCCGGTGGCGCTGGTGCCGGATCTGGAGCCCAAGGAACCGCCACCGATTCCCGAGTTGCCGGCTGCGGTAGTCCAGCCTGAACCCGGGCCCGAGCCTGTCGTGGTTGCGCCACCTGCGCCGATGGTTGCGCCAGCGCCTGTGGTACCTGTGGTTGCACCGGCACCACAGCCCGAGCCTGTAGCGGAGCCAGTCGTCGCTGCCGTTCCTGCCCCCGTAGAGGAAGCCAAGACCGGCTTCTTCGCCCGCCTGAAGCAAGGCCTGTCGAAGACCAGCGCCAGCATCGGCGAGGGCATGGCCAGCCTGTTCCTCGGCAAGAAGGCCATCGACGACGACCTGCTCGACGAGATCGAGACCCGCTTGCTGACCGCCGACGTCGGCGTCGAGGCCACCTCGCTGATCGTGCAGAACCTGACCCAGAAGGTCGCGCGCAAGCAACTGGCTGACGCCAACGCCCTGTACAAGTCGCTGCAGGATGAGCTCGCCGGCCTGCTCAAGCCGGTGGAACAGCCGCTGCGCATCCAGTCGCAGAACAAGCCGTTCGTCATCCTCGTGGTCGGCGTCAACGGCGCGGGCAAGACCACCACCATCGGCAAGCTGGCGAAGAAGCTCCAGCTCGAAGGCAAGAAGGTCATGCTGGCCGCCGGCGACACCTTCCGTGCCGCTGCGGTGGAACAACTGCAGGTGTGGGGCGAGCGTAACCATATCCCGGTCATCGCCCAGCACACCGGCGCCGATTCGGCCTCGGTGATCTTCGACGCCGTGCAGGCCGCCAAGGCCCGTGGCATCGACGTGCTGATCGCCGACACCGCCGGTCGCCTGCATACCAAGGACAACCTGATGGAAGAGCTGAAGAAGGTCCGTCGGGTCATCGGCAAGCTCGATGCCGACGCGCCGCACGAGGTCCTGCTGGTCCTCGACGCCGGCACCGGGCAGAACGCCATCAACCAGGCCAAGCATTTCAACCAGAGCGTCGAACTGACCGGCCTGGCCCTGACCAAGCTGGACGGTACCGCCAAGGGCGGGGTGATCTTCGCCCTCGCCAAGCAGTTCGGCCTGCCCATTCGCTATATTGGCGTAGGGGAAGGGATCGACGATCTGCGTCCGTTCGAGGCGGAGCCCTTCGTTAAAGCACTGTTTGCCGAGCAGGAGCATCCATGATCCGATTCGAACAGGTCGCCAAGCGCTATCCGAATGGTCACGTTGGCCTGCATGAGCTGAGTTTTCGGGTACGGCGGGGCGAGTTTCTGTTCGTGACCGGTCACTCCGGGGCCGGCAAGAGCACCTTGCTGCGCCTGCTCCTGGCCATGGAGCGTCCGACCAGCGGCAAGCTGCTGCTGGCCGGCCAGGACCTGGGCCAGATCAGCAATGCGCAGATTCCCTTCCTGCGCCGGCAGATCGGCGTGGTGTTCCAGAACCACCAGTTGCTGTTCGACCGCACCGTGTTCAACAACGTCGCCCTGCCGCTGCAGATCCTCGGCCTGTCCAAGGTCGAGATCGCCAAGCGGGTCGACTCGGCGCTGGAGCGCGTGGCCCTGTCCGACAAGGCCGAGCTGTTCCCCGGCGACCTGTCCACCGGCCAGCAGCAGCGGGTCGGCATCGCCCGCGCCATCGTCCACCGTCCGGCCCTGCTGCTGGCGGACGAACCCACTGGTAACCTCGACCCGCGCCTGGCCGCGGAGATCATGGGTGTTTTCGAAGATATCAACCGCCTGGGCACCAGCGTGCTGATCGCCAGTCACGACCTGGCCCTGATCGCGCGCATGCGCCATCGCATGCTGACGCTGCAGCGCGGCCGCCTGATCGGCGACGGGGAGGCCGGGCAATGAGTGCGACACGCAGTCCAAAAGTATCCGAACGGGTGGCGCCGAAGGCCGCCGACCCGCAGCCATCGAAAAAGAAGCAGCGTGACGAAGACGACGGTCCGGATTTCCGCACTCTGCTGGCGGCCTGGCTGGAAAGCCATCGCTCCAGCCTGCTGGACAGCCTGCGCCGCCTCGGCAAGCAGCCGATCGGCAGCTTCTTCACCTGCCTGGTGATGGCGGTGGCGCTGAGCCTGCCCATGGGCCTGTCGCTGATCCTCGGCAATATCGAGCGTCTGGGCGGTTCCTGGCAGCGCGCGGCGCAGATTTCCCTGTACCTCAAGCTGGACGCCGGCGCGCGTGACGGCGAGGCCCTGCGCGACCAGATCAAGGCCCTGCCGGGCGTGGCCGATGCCGAGTACGTCAGCCGCGAACAGGCGCTGAACGAGTTCCAGCAGCAGTCCGGTCTGGGTGAAGCCCTGCGTGAACTGCCGGAGAACCCGCTGCCCGGCGTGGTGGTGGTGACGCCGCAGGAAGTCGACAAGCCAGCGCTGGAAGCGCTGCGTCAACGCCTGGCGGAGATGCCGCGGGTCGAGCTGGCACAGCTGGACCTGGTCTGGGTGGAGCGCCTGGCGGCGATCCTCAAGCTGGGTGACCGCTTCGTCTTCGGTCTGACCGTGCTGCTGGTCTCCGCGTTGTTGCTGGTGATTGGTAACACGATACGTCTGCATATCGAGAACCGCCGTACCGAGATCGAGGTGATCAAGCTGGTCGGTGGAACCGACAGCTATGTACGTCGCCCCTTCCTCTATATGGGCGCGTTGTACGGTTTTGGTGCAGGGATCCTGTCCTGGGGCGTGCTGGAATTCGGTCTGAACTGGCTGAACGAGGCGGTGGTCGACCTTTCAGGGCTGTACAACAGCGATTTCGCCCTGGCCGGGGTGCCCGCTGCCGATGGTCTGTCGCTCTTGCTTGGTGCGGTGCTGTTAGGGTATATCGGTGCATGGATCGCGGTGGCCCGCCACCTGAGTGAGCTGGCGCCACGATAGTGTCTTTTTGCTGGTATTGACTATTCGGGTATTCAGGGAACTTGTTTCGCGGTTCCCGGTCAATGTTGGCAGTGCCCACGGGCACGAGTTCAGTGAGTCGGAGGTTTTTTCGTATGACCACTTCGTTGCAACCTGCTTACGCCTTGGTCCCGGGTGCAAACCTGGAGGCCTACGTGCACACGGTGAACAGCATTCCCCTGCTGACCGCCGAGCAGGAGCGTGAACTGGCCGAGAGTCTCTACTATGAGCAGAACCTTGAGTCCGCTCGGCAGATGGTGCTCGCGCACCTGCGCTTTGTCGTACATATCGCCCGCAGCTATTCCGGCTACGGGCTGGCCCAGGCCGACCTGATCCAGGAAGGCAACGTCGGCCTGATGAAGGCGGTAAAACGCTTCAACCCGGAAATGGGCGTGCGCCTGGTGTCCTTCGCGGTGCACTGGATCAAGGCCGAGATCCACGAGTTCATCCTGCGTAACTGGCGCATCGTCAAGGTCGCCACCACCAAGGCCCAGCGCAAGCTGTTCTTCAACCTGCGCAGCCAGAAGAAACGTCTGGCCTGGCTGAACAACGACGAAGTGCATCGCGTCGCCGAAAGCCTGGGTGTGGAGCCGCGGGAAGTCCGCGAGATGGAAAGTCGCCTGACCGGCCAGGACATGGCCTTCGACCCGGCCTCCGAGGCCGATGACGACAGCGCCTTCCAGTCGCCGGCCAACTACCTGGAAGACCACCGCTACGATCCGGCGCGCCAGCTGGAAGATGCCGACTGGAGCGACAGTTCGTCGAGCAACCTGCACGAAGCGCTGCAGGGCCTGGACGATCGCAGCCGCGACATCCTCTACCAGCGCTGGCTGGCGGAAGAGAAGGCCACCCTGCATGACCTGGCGGCCAAGTACAGCGTCTCGGCGGAGCGGATCCGCCAGCTGGAGAAGAATGCGATGAACAAGGTGAAAGCCCTGATCGCCGCCTGATTGCTCCGGTAGCTGAAAAACAGAAAACCCGACTCGCAAGGTCGGGTTTTTTATTGGCTGTCAGGGCCTCATCGCTGTTACTTCAACTGCTCCAGATAACCATCTCCACCCAATTGGCTCATCTGCTGCCGAATCCACCCGGCCCGCCGTGCCACATAGCTGCTCGGCCGACTGGCACTCCAGTTCCGCGGATTGGGCAGCACCGCCGCCAACAGACTCGCCTGCTGCCGGCTCAGCTGACTGGCATTCACCCCAAAGTGATGCCGCGCCGCCGCCTGTGCTCCGAACACGCCGTCATCCCACTCCGCACTGTTCAGGTAGACCTCCAGGATGCGTTCCTTGGACCAAAGCAGCTCGATCAACCCGGTAAACCACACCTCCAGTCCCTTGCGCAGCCAACTGCGGCCAGACCAGAGAAACTGGTTCTTCGCCACCTGCTGGCTCAAGGTACTGGCCCCGCGAATGGTCCCGCCGCGCTCGTTGTGGGCCAGGGCGGCCTGGATGGCGGTGAAGTCGAAGCCCCAATGGCTGGCGAACTTCTGGTCCTCGCCGGCGATCACCGCGACCTTGAGATCATCGGAGATCTTCTCCCACGGCTCCCAGTCGCGCTGCAGATCGATAGGCTCGCCATCGACCCACGACTCGATCTTGCGCTCCACCATCAACGCCGTGCCCGGTGGTGGTACCCAACGGAAGATCAGCACCAGCACGATACTGCCAGCGGCGAACCAGAGCGCGGCACGATAAAGGCGGCGGAGAACGAGTGACAGCATGATGATGGCTTGGCCGCGGCGGATGAGCGGGCCATTATACAGGCCCCTGCCATCAAGGAGTTCTTCCATGCTTCGCAGCTTCCTTCTGCTCGCGGCCTTCTTCGGTTTCACCGGCGTGGCCCTCGGCGCCTTCGCGGCCCATGGCCTGAAGGCCCGCCTGAGCGCCGAGTACCTGGCGGTCTTCCACACCGGCGTGACCTACCAGCTGATCCACGCCCTGGCCCTCTTCGGCGTCGCCATCCTCAGCGTGCACCTGCCGGGGCGCCTGGTGACCTGGGCTGGCAGCCTGTTCATCCTGGGCATCCTGCTGTTCTCCGGCAGCCTCTACATCCTCACCCTGAGCGGTATCGGCAAGCTCGGCATGATCACCCCGCTGGGCGGCACGGCGTTCCTCGCCGGCTGGTTGTGCCTGGGTCTGGCGGCCTGGCGGCTGAACTGACTCGCGGGTCGAATATCGTGACGAATGGTGTCGGCCGGCCTTGGGTTCGGGTGTGGATCGGCGCTAGAATGCGGGCCCCTGAAAACAATGGCGGCCGTGCGCATGCGCATCCAACTGAACGGTGAACCCTTCGAATTGCCCGACGGCGAGAGCGTCGCGGCCCTGCTGAACCGGCTCGATCTGGCCGGTCGCCGGGTGGCGGTCGAACTGAACCTGGACATCGTGCCGCGCAGCCAGCACGACAGCACCGCCCTCAACGAGGGTGACCAGGTCGAGGTGGTCCACGCCATCGGTGGCGGCTAGTCCGCCATCCGCGTCCCACCCGCAAGTCCCTCCCCCAGCAAGAGGATGTTTGATGAGCAACGTTCGTAGCGACAAGCCCTTCACCCTGGCCGGCCGTACCTTCCAGTCGCGCCTGCTGGTCGGCACCGGCAAGTACCGTGACCTGGAAGAGACCCGCCTGGCCATCGAGGCTTCGGGTGCCGAGATCGTCACCGTCGCCGTGCGTCGGACCAACATCGGCCAGAACCCGGGCGAGCCGAACCTGCTCGACGTGCTGCCGCCAGACCGCTACACCATCCTGCCGAACACCGCCGGTTGCTACGACGCGGTCGAAGCCGTGCGCACCTGCCGCCTGGCCCGCGAGCTGCTGGATGGTCACAACCTGGTCAAGCTGGAAGTCCTGGCCGACCAGAAGACCCTGTTCCCCAACGTGATCGAGACCCTCAAGGCCGCCGAAGTGCTGGTCAAGGACGGTTTCGACGTGATGGTCTACACCAGCGACGACCCGATCATCGCCCGCCAGCTGGCCGAGGCCGGCTGCATCGCGGTCATGCCGCTGGCAGGCCTGATCGGCACCGGCCTTGGGATCTGCAACCCGTACAACCTGCAGATCATCCTCGAAGAGGCCAAGGTTCCCGTGCTGGTGGACGCCGGTGTCGGTACCGCCTCCGACGCCACCATCGCCATGGAGCTGGGTTGTGAAGCGGTCCTGATGAACTCGGCCATCGCCCACGCCCAGCAGCCGATCATGATGGCCGAAGCCATGAAGCACGCCATCATCGCCGGGCGCATGGCCTACCTGGCCGGCCGCATGCCGAAGAAACTCTATGCCAGCGCCTCGTCGCCGCTGGATGGTCTGATCAAGTAAGAGTCCCAGATGACTGAATCGCAAGAAACGCCCGTCACCGCCGAAGGCGAAGAGCGCCAGCACCGCCGCATCAAGAGTTTCGTGATGCGCGCCGGGCGCATGACCGAAGGCCAGCAACGTGGCCTGGACCAGGGCGGCCCGCTGTACATCCTGCCGTTGGCTGACAGTCCGGTGGACTACGACCAGGTGTTCGGCCGCTCGGCGCCGCGTACCCTGGAAATCGGCTTTGGCATGGGCCATTCCCTGCTGGAAATGGCTGCCGCCGCGCCGGAGCAGGACTTCATCGGTGTCGAAGTGCACCGTCCGGGTGTCGGCGCGTTGCTCAACGGCGTGCTGACCCAGGGCCTGAAGAACCTGCGGGTGTATGACTGCGATGCCATCGAAGTGCTTAACCGCTGCGTCGCCGACGGCAGCCTGGACCGGCTGATGCTGTTCTTCCCGGACCCGTGGCACAAGAGCCGCCACCACAAGCGCCGCATCGTCCAGCCGGAGTTTGCCGAGCTGGTGCGCCGCAAGCTGAAGGTGGGGGGCGTGTTCCACATGGCGACCGACTGGGAGCCGTATGCGGAGTACATGCTGGAAGTGATGGCGGTAGCGCCGGGTTATCGCAACCAGGCGGCGGATGGAGCTTATGTGCCGCGTCCGCAAGAGCGGCCGATCACCAAGTTCGAGCGCCGTGGTGAGCGCTTGGGTCATGGCGTCTGGGACTTGAAGTTCGAGAAGCTGGCTGATTGATGCAGTGCCCTTGAGGGCCTCATCGCGGGTGAACCCGCTCCCACAGAGATTGCATAACCTGTGGGAGCGGGTTCACCCGCGATGAGGCCATCGAATTTTATCCCCGCCGATCAGCCACCACGCCGATCAACACCAGCACCACCAGCAACACCGGGGCCAGCGCGTAGTTGTTGAACTGGCTCAGTCCCTTCACCACCCACGGGGTGGCATAGATCAGCGCGGCGCCGCTGCCGATCAGCACCAGCAAGGCCATGAACGGCACGCGCAGGGCGCCGGCCAGGTTGCCGAGGCGACCTTCGACCCAGCCCTTGATATCGGTGCCAAACAGCACCAGCAAACAGCCGACAAGCGCCAGAGAGATCTCCGACAGGTTGCTGCGACTCCAGCGGGAGACGGTCGAGAGCAGGTCGAGTACCAGGTCCATGGGCTTTCCTTAGGTCAAGAAATACTGCAGCAGATCATTGAGGAACAGCTGGCCCCGTGGCGTGGCGACCAGCCGCGTCGGTTCGACTTGCAAAAGACCCTTTTGTTCGGCCTCGCGCCGTGCCTGCCGCAGGTTCTCCAGCGGCAGCCCGGTGCGCAGGGCGAACAGCTCGGCGTCCACGCCGTCGGTCAGGCGCAGGGCGTTCATCAGGAACTCGAAGGGCAGTTCGTCCAGGGGCAGCAGCTTTTCCCCGGCCTTGAAGGCTTTGGCCGGGTTCAGGTAGTCCTTCGGCAGACGGGTCTTCCAGGTGCGCAGGATGCGGCCGTCAGGGTGACTCAGCTTGCCGTGGGCACCGGCTCCGATACCGATGAAATCGCCGAAACTCCAGTAATTCAAATTGTGTCGCGCCGCCCGGCCGGGTTGGGCGTAGGCGGAGATTTCGTACTGGTGATAGCCGTGGCGGGCCATCAGTGCCTGGCCGGCTTCCTGGATGTCCCAGAGGATATCGTCCTCCGGTAGCTCCGGTGGCTGGTTCCAGAACACGGTGTTCGGTTCCAGGGTCAGCTGGTACCAGGACAGGTGCGTCGGGCTCAGGTCAATGGCCTGCTGCAGGTCGTCCAGGGCGTCTTCCAGGGATTGGTCCGGCAGGCCGTGCATGAGGTCCAGGTTGAAATTGTCGAACCCGGCATTGCGTGCCATGCCGGCGGCGCGGACCGCTTCGTCACCGTTATGGATGCGGCCGAGGGCTTCCAGCTTGGCCTGCTGGAAGCTCTGGATGCCGATGGAGAGGCGATTGATCCCCAGTTGCCGGTAGGCCTTGAACTTCTCCTGCTCGAAGGTCCCCGGATTGGCTTCCAGGGTGATCTCGATATCGCTGGCGAAGGGAATCCGTTGCTCGACCCCGGCCAGCAGGCGGCCGAGGGCCCTGGCGCTGAACAGGCTCGGCGTGCCTCCGCCGAAGAAGATGGTGCTGATCGGCCGGCCGTACGCCGCTGGGAGCTCCTGGTCGAGGTCGGCCAGCAGCGCGTCGACATAAGCCTCTTCAGGCAGCTCGGGGCTGGCGGCGTGGGAGTTGAAGTCGCAGTACGGGCATTTGCGCACGCACCACGGGATATGGATGTACAGCGACAGGGGTGGCAACTGCGGCAGTGCCGCCCGTGGCGCTTGGGTGGTGAAGCCTGCCTCGTCCATGTGCAGTGGCTGGGCCGGCATTTTTTCGGTCATGCCAGGCCCAGACGTTGACGCAACAGGCTCATGGCGCGGGCGCGATGACTCAGTTGGTTCTTGTCGGCCGGTGTCAGGTCGGCGCTGGAGCAGTCGCGCTCCGGGACCCAGAACAGCGGGTCGTAGCCGAAGCCGTGCTCGCCGCTGGCGGCGGTGAGGATGCGGCCGTGCCACAGGCCTTCGCAGAGGATCGGCAGCGGATCGTCGGCGTGCCGCACCAGGGCCAGGACGCAGACGAACTGGGCGCCACGCTCGGCTTGCGGAACGTCCTTGAGGGCATCGAGCAGCTTGGCGTTGTTCGCCGCGTCGCCCTTGCCGTCGGCATAGCGCGCCGAGTAGATGCCCGGCGCGCCGCCGAGGAAGTCAACGGCCAGGCCGGAATCGTCGGCCAGCGCCGGCAGGCCGGAAATGCGCGCGGCATTGCGGGCCTTGAGGATGGCGTTCTCGACGAACGACAGGCCGGTTTCTTCCGGCTCGACCTTGCTGAATTCGCCGATGGAGCGCAGTTGCACGGATTCACCGAGCATGGCCTGCAGTTCCTTGAGTTTGCCGGCGTTATGGCTGGCCAATACGAGTTGCTGGATATTCATCATTCGCCTGGGAATACGGTTTGAGTGAAGCTGAAGCTGTTGTTGGTCTCGCCGGAACCGACCGTGATCGCGAAGGTGCGGTTTTCTTCCTGTTCTACCGGGAACTGGGCCAGGTAGTACACGGCGCCCTGATCGGTGACCTGCTTGAACGACAGGTTGCTCTGCCGGCTGGTCAGGTCGGCGACTGTGCCGCTGACGTTGGCCACGGCGGGTTTGCCGTCCTTGAGCACGGTGATGTTGATCACGCCCTGGTTCTTGCTGCGGATCAGCCCGGCGGCCTGGGCCGTGGCTGGCTGCACGAAGGTGGAGTTGAACACGCTGTAGTGCACGGTCACGTTACCGAAGACTTCCTTGCGCTCCGGTTTCGCGGCATCGGCGGCCAGTGCCGGCAGGGCCAGGCACAGGCTGAACAGAAACATGGCTAGACGACGCATGATCGCATTCCTCTGATGGACGACGGGTTACACCGCGACCTTGTGCTCCTGCAGGCCGGGGCTGCTGACACGATAGATACCGATTTCACCTAGAAGATTAGGCCAAAGGCGCCCGCCCCATCCGTTGCGGTGACGATTGTCCACCGCCAGGCGGTTCAGTACCTGGGCACGCCGTTCGCTGCACAGCGCCTCGAAGTCCTCGAAGGTGCAGAAGTGGATGTTCGGCGTGTTGTACCAGGTATACGGCATGAAGTCGGAAACCGGCATGCGCCCCTTGGTCGCCAGGTACCAGCGGCAGCGCCAGTGGCCGAAGTTGGGGAAGGTGATGATGCACTGGCGGCCGACGCGGAGCATCTCGTCGAGGATGCGGTCCGGGTACTCCACGGCCTGCAGGGCCTGGGTCATGACCACCACGTCGAAGCTGTTGCTGGCGAAGTTGCCCAGGCCCTTGTCGAGGTCCTGCTCGATGACGTTGACGCCCTTGGCCACGCACTGGGCAATGTTGTCGGCATCGATCTCCAGGCCATAGCCGGTCACCTGCTTGGTGTCGCGCAGCGAGGCCAGCAGTTCGCCGTTACCGCAACCCAGGTCGAGGACGCGGCTGCCGGCGGGGATCCAGTCCTGGATGATTTCCAAATCGGCTCTCATGGCTTCCTCAGCAGGTGATGCGGTTCATGTAGTTGGCGAAGCCCTGGATATAGCGCGGCGTCGGGATCAGGAAGGCGTCGTGGCCGTAAGGCGAGTCGATCTCCAGGTAGCAGACGTTCTTGCGCGCGGCGATCAGCGCATCGACGATTTCCCGCGAGCGGGCCGGGGAGAAGCGCCAGTCGGTGGTGAAGGACATCACGCAGTAGTCCGCCGTGACATGCGCCAGGCTCGCCGCCAGGTCGCCGCCCTTGCTGGCCGCCGGGTCGAAGTAGTCCAGCGCCTTGGTCATCAGCAGGTAGGTGTTGGCGTCGAAGCGTCCGGAAAACTCCTCGCCCTGGTAGCGCAGGTAGCTTTCCACCTGGAACTCGACGCTGTGGAAGTCGTAGTTGAGCTTGTCGCTCTTCAGTTCGCGGCCGAATTTCTCGCCCATGGAGTCGTCGGACAGGTAGGTGATGTGCCCGACCATCCGCGCCAGCATCAGGCCGCGCTTGGGGATCACGCCCTGGTCCTGGAACGAGCCGCCGTGAAATTCCGGGTCGGTAAGGATGGCCTGGCGGGCCACCTCGTTGAAGGCGATGTTCTGTGCCGAGAGCTTGGGCGCCGAGGCGATGTCCACGCAGTGACGGACGCGATCCGGGTAGGTGATGGTCCACTGCAGTGCCTGCATGCCGCCGAGACTGCCGCCGACGATCGCGGCCCATTGCTGGATGCCGAGGCGATCGGCCAGGCGTGCCTGGCTGTGTACCCAGTCTTCCACGGTCAGTACCGGGAAGTCGGCGCCGTAGGGCTTGCCGGTCGCCGGGTTGAGGCTGCTCGGACCGGTGCTGCCGTTGCAGCCGCCGAGGTTGTTCAGGCTGACCACGAAGAAGCGGTTGGTGTCGATCGGCTTGCCCGGGCCGATGCAGCTGTCCCACCAGCCCGGCTTGCGGTCTTCGCTGCTGTAGTAGCCCGCGGCATGGTGATGGCCGGACAGCGCGTGGCAGATGAGCACGGCGTTGCTGGCCGCGCTGTTGAGCGTGCCGTAGGTTTCGTAGATCAGCTCGTAGGAGGCCAGCGAGCGGCCACAGGCGAGGGCCAGCGGTTCATCGAACCGGGCGATTTGCGGTGTTACCAGACCGACGGAATCTTCGGGAAGGACAGTGGACATCGACCCTGCTCACGCGTGAAAGAGGCGTAAGTCTAAAGACCACTGGGGGCAAGCGGCAAGCAATGTGCCAAGGGTTGTGAGTCCAGGGTGCATGTGGGGGATTCACCGCTCCGGTGAATCCCCCGCACCTGTCCCTGTTGCCGTCAGATCAGGCGACGCAGCACTTCCGGCATCGCCGTCATCGCCGCCAGGTTGTTGATCACCAGCATGTCGATCAGCTTCAGCGCCATGAACGCCAGGATCGGCGAGATATCCAGGCCGCCGAGGTTCGGCAGGATGCGGCGGAAGGGTGCCAGGAACGGATCGCAGATCTGGTTGATCAGCTCGGCACCCGGGTTGTGGCTGCGCGGCGCGACCCAGGACAGGATCACGCTGATGATCAGCGCATAGAAGAAGATGTTGAGGAACAGCGCGGTCACCCCGATCAGCGACCAGATCAGCAGTTGCACCGGATTGCCGAAGGTGCCGTAGAGCAGCATGAGGATCACGCCCATCAGCAGCATCTGCACGATCACCGCCAGCAGCAGCGAGGACATGTCCAGGCCGAACAGGCTCGGGATGATCCGGCGCATCGGCTTGAGCAGCGGCTGGGTGGCGCGCACGGCGAACTGGCTCAGCGGGTTGTAGAAGTCGGCGCGGACCAGCTGCAGGATGAAGCGCAGCATGATCACCAGCAGATACAGGCTGCCCAGGGTCTGCAGGATGAAGACGGCGGCGGTACTCAGTCCGATCATTGAAGGCTCCTTAATTGCCCAGTTGTTCGGCCATCTCGGCCGAGCGATGTGCCGCGGCGCCCAGCGCCTTTTCCACCAGAGCTTCGAAACCGTCGGCCTGGAACGATTTGATGGCCGCTTCGGTGGTGCCGTTCGGCGAGGTCACGCGGCGGCGCAGTTCGGCGGCGTCGACGTCGCTGGAAGTCGCCATGTGCGCGGCGCCGAGGGCGGTTTGCAGGGTGAGTTTCGAGGCGGTCTCGCGGGACAGGCCGAGTTTCTCGCCGGCGGCGGTCATCGCCTCGATCAGCAGGAAGAAATACGCCGGGCCGCTGCCGGAGACGGCAGTGACCGCGTCCAGTTGCGCTTCGCTGTCCAGCCACAGGGCGATACCCACTGCCGACAGCAGTTGCTCAGCCTGCTGGCGCTGTTCGGCGCTGACATCGCTGGTCGCGTACAGACCGCTCACGCCCTGGCGCAGCAAGGCCGGAGTGTTGGGCATGCAGCGCACGATCGGCTGGGCGCCGAGCCACTTGTTCATGCTTGCGCAGGTGATGCCGGCAGCGATGGAAACCACCAACTGGCCTGGCTTGAGGCTTGGCTTGAGGGCTTCGCACACGGCTTTCATCGCCTGCGGCTTGACCGACAGCACCACCACGTCGGCGCCATCGATGGCTTCGGCGTTGTTTTCGAACAGGTCGATGCCGTGCTCGGCGTGGATCTTCGCGCGTTGCTCGGCACCCGGGTCGCTGGCGCGGATCTGCGCGGCTTCCAGGCCCTGGGCGCGCAGGCCGCCGATCAGGCTGGCGGCCATGTTGCCGGCGCCGATAAAGGCAATACGAGTCTTGCTCATGTCAGGTCCTTGAGAGGAGAAAAGGGAAAAGGCATGGTTCAGGCCTGGCCATAGTCGCGGGCACCGAACAGCGCGGTACCGATGCGTACCCAGGTCGCGCCCTGGGCGATGGCGCTTTCCAGGTCATGGCTCATGCCCATGGACAGGGTGTCGAGGCCCAGTCCGAGGCTGTCCTGCAGTTCGCGCACGCGGGCGAAGGCGGCATCCTGCGCGGCGCGGTCGTCGGTGGGTTCGGGGATCGCCATCAGGCCGCGCAGGCGCAGCTTCGGCAGGGCGGCGATGGCCTGGGCCAGGGCCGGCAGTTCCTCCGGCGTGCAGCCGGACTTGCTGTCCTCGCCACTGACGTTGACCTGCAGGCACAGGTTCAGCGGCGGCAGGTGGTCGGGGCGCTGTTCCGAGAGGCGTTGTGCGATTTTCAGTCGATCCACCGAATGTACCCAGTCGAAGTGCTCGGCGATGGCGCGAGTCTTGTTCGACTGAATGGGGCCGATGAAGTGCCAGGTCAAGGGCAGGTCGGTCAATTCGGCCTGTTTGCCCAGGGCTTCCTGCAGATAGTTCTCGCCGACGTCGCGGACCCCGGCGGCGAAGGCTTCGCGTACCGCGTCGGCGGGCTTGGTCTTGCTCACCGCCAGTAGCTGGATGCTCGCCGGATCGCGCCCGGCTGCGGTGGCAGCGGCCTGGATGCGGGTGGCGAGGATGGAAAGGTTGTCGGCAATGGTGGACATGGAATGAATGCCAGCAGCTTTTGGGTCCGGGGCATTCTACCCGCTTGGCGGGGTTTGGGGAGGTTGGCTGGCGGGGATTTGAGATCACGCGGGACCCTGTTGGAGCAGGCCTGCCAGCTCCAACAGGGTTTGGGATCAGCGCTTGGCCAGGCGCAGTTGCTGCTGTTCCTTCGGCAGCACCCGCTTGGCCACCACATAGTGCTTCTGCCAGTACGGTTTGTTCAGCGTGTCGATGGTCACGTTCTTGCCGGTACGCGGGGCATGGATGAAGCGGTCGTTGCCCAGGTAGATGGCCACGTGGTTGACCCGGCGGCTGCGGATGTTGAAGAACAGCAGGTCGCCCGGCTTGAGGTCGCCGCGCTCGACTTTCACCCCATGACCGCTGGCCATGGCGTTGGAGGTGCGTGGCAGGTCGACTTCGTCGATATCGTTGAAGGCGTATTTCACCAGTCCGCTGCAATCGAAGCCCTTGCCCGGCGTACTGCCGCCCCAGCGATAGGGCGTGCCCAACTGGTTGACGGCACGGCTGAGCACATCGCTGCTCTGGCTGGCGGGCATCTGCGCGACCTGGCGGATGACGGCGCTGTGCTTGCTGCGGGTTGCACGAGACTTGGCGGCACTGCTCTTGTTCGAGCGGACCGCCGTGGCGTTGGCGGTGTATCCGACATAGCCGTTGGGAAGACGTTGCTCACGGTTGGTGGCGTGGGCGGCCAGTGGCAATAATAGGCAAATGGTCAGCCATGTCTTGAAAAATGAACGCATTAGGCAAGGCTCTTATGGTGTTGGCGCGCAACTTTATAACAGCTTTTTGGTCAATTTCTGATCCGCTGGTCGTCTCAAAAGTGTCATCTGTCGGCAAGTTCCCAAAAAGTCACATCTTTCCTTAGAAAATTTTTTCCTAACCCTCCGAGGCTATGAATGAACGGTTATCAACAGGCAGGACGTCCTGACACCCACAGCAAGCTGTTCGGCTACCTGCTGTGGATCTTCGGTTTCCTTGGTGCGCACCGCTTCTACTACGGCAAGCCGGTGACCGGCACCATCTGGTTCTTCACTCTGGGTCTTCTTGGCATCGGCTGGATCATCGACCTGTTCCTGATCCCGGCCATGGACCGCGAGGCCGACCTGCGCTTCCAGCCCGGCGCCCTGGACTACAACATCGCTTGGCTGCTGCTGACCTTCCTCGGCGTGTTCGGCGTGCACCGGATGTACCAGGGCAAGTGGATCACCGGTGTGATCTACCTGTTCACCGGTGGGTTGTTCCTGGTCGGCATCCTCTACGACCTGTGGACGTTGAACACGCAGATCTCGATCAAGAACGCCCAAGGGCGCTACTAAGAAAAAAGGCCCTGATGATGATCAGGGCCTTTTCGTTTGCGGGTGGCTCGACTACTGGCGAAGCTGGCGCTGCTGCAGCAGCAGGTTGTTGAAGCCGCTGCCGGAGAGCTGCTTCTGCGCCACGGTCAGCTGTTCGCGGTTGCTGAACGGGCCGACCAGCACCCGGTACCAGGTCTCTTCCTTGACCGTGCCGGACTCCACCTGCACCGACTGCCCCAGCAGGATGATCTGCGCGCGGACCTTGTCCGCATCCGCCTGTTTGCGGAACGAACCGGCTTGCAGATAGAACTGCGTGGTGGCCGCCGGCTTGACCACCGGTGGCGCCGGCGGCGGGGTCTCGCCGTTGAGCGCGGCCTGGGCACGGGCCGTGTCGATCTTCGCCGCTTCCGCCGGGGTTACCGGGGGTTGCGCCGGTACTGGCGGGGTTTTCTCCGGCACGGCCTCGGGCGGCACGATCACTTCCGATTCCGGCAGCAGGGTGTAGAAGTCGTACTTAGGCTTCACCGGCTGCTGCGGGCTGGGCGGAGTCTTGTTCGCTTCGGCGATCTTCTCGGCCTTCTGCTGCTGTTCCGGCTTCTCCCGCTTCACGTCGTCGCGGCCCGGCTCCAGCTTCATCAGGAAGACGATGAAGGCGCCGATGGTCAGGCCGGCCGCCAGCCACATCCAGCCCGGAATCGGCTGCTTGGCCGCGGGCTGGTTGCGACTGGCGCCGCGCTTGGGCGCAGGTTTTTTCTTGGCTGCCAAGTTACATGCGCTCCAGGGTTTCCAGGCCCAGCAGCTCCAGGCCCTGTTTCAGGGTGCGACCGGTCAGGGCGGCCAGGCGCAGGCGGCTTTGCTGTTGTTCCGGGGTGTCGGCAGCAAGGATCGGGCAGTTCTCGTAGAAGCTGGAGAACAGGCCGGCAACGTCGTACAGGTAGCTGCACAGGATGTGCGGGGTGCCTTTCTCGGCGACGTTGTTGAGGGTCTCGGCGAACTGCGCCAGGCGCGCGGCCAGGTCCTGTTCCTGCTGGGCCTGCAGGACGATCTGGCCGTCTACCTCGCTGAAGTCCTTGCCCAGCTTGCGGAACACGCCGGCGACGCGGGTGTAGGCGTAGAGCAGGTACGGCGCGGTGTTGCCTTCGAAGTTCAGCATCAGGTCGAAGTTGAAGCTGTAGTCGCTGGTGCGGTGCTTGGACAGGTCGGCGTACTTGACCGCGCCGATGCCGACCACCTTGGCGATGGCGCGCAGGTCGTCTTCCGGCAGCTCCGGGTTTTTCTCTTTCACCAGGGTGTAGGCGCGTTCCTTGGCTTCGGTCAGCAGGTCGATCAGCTTCACGGTGCCGCCGTCACGGGTCTTGAACGGACGGCCGTCGGCGCCGTTCATGGTGCCGAAGCCCATATGCTCGGTCTGCATCGGGTGAGTGATGAAGCCGGCACGGCGGGCCACCTCGAACACTTGCTGGAAGTGCAGGGCCTGGCGCTGGTCGACGAAGTACAAGGCGCGGTCGGCGTGCAGCACGTTGCTGCGGTAGCGCACGGCGGCCAGGTCGGTGGTGGCGTAGAGATAGCCGCCGTCAGCCTTCTGCACGATCACCGGCAGCGGCTCGCCGTCGGCGGTCTTGAATTCTTCGAGGAACACGCACTGGGCGCCGTTGCTCTCCACCAGCAGGCCCTTGGCCTTGAGGTCGCTGACCACATTGGCCAGGTCGTCGTTGTAGGCGCTTTCGCCCATCACGTCGGCCATGGTCAGCTTGACGTTGAGCAGCTCGTAGGTCTTCTGGCAGTGCGACAGCGAGATGTCCTTGAAGCGCGTCCACAGGGTCATGCACTCGGCATCGCCGGCCTGCAGCTTGACCACCAGGCCGCGGGCGCGGTCGGCGAACTCGCTGGACTCGTCGAAGCGTTTCTTCGCCGCGCGGTAGAAGTTTTCCAGGTCCGACAGCTCGTCGCTGGTGATAGGGTTCTCTTCCAGGTAGGCCAGAAGCATGCCGAACTGGGTGCCCCAGTCGCCCACGTGGTTCTGCCGGATCACCTCGTCGCCGAGGAATTCCAGGACCCGCGCCACAGCGTCACCGATGATGGTGGAGCGCAGGTGGCCGACGTGCATTTCCTTGGCCAGGTTCGGCGCGGACAGGTCGATCACTACCTTTTGCTGCGCGCCGGCCTTGTGCACGCCCAGCTTGGCGTCGGCCAGGGCGGCATCCAGGCGCGAAGCCAGGGCCTGGGTGTTCTGGAAGAAGTTGAGGAAGCCGGGGCCGGCGATCTCGACCTTGCTCACCTGCGGGTCGGCCGGCAGCGCGGCGATGATCTTCTCGGCCAGGTCGCGCGGCTTCATGCCGGCCGGCTTGGCCAGCATCATGGCGATGTTGCTGGCGAAATCGCCATGGGTCTTGTCCCGGGCGTTCTCCACCTGGATCGCCGGCGCCAGCCCTTCAGGCAGCACACCTTCGGCGGTGAGACGGGTGAGGGCTTGCTGGATGAGCTGGCGAATGGTGTCTTTCATGGGATTCTCTTTCGACCGCAAGCGCGGTGGCGCTTCGAGGCGCAGGTGGAAAAACTGGGCATTATCCGTTGCCGGGCATGGGTTGCCAACCTTTGCTGCCGGGATCAGTACAGGTCGACGGGGTCCACATCCAGCGACCAGCGCACCTGGCGTCCGCTCGGCAGCCCCTCCAACACTAGCAGCCAGGCGCTGATCAGGCGGTGCAGCGGCGCCCGGGCATTGGCTTGCAGCAGCAGTTGCGCGCGGAAGCGCCCGGCACGGCGTTCCATCGGTGCTGGCACCGGGCCGAGCAATTCGATCCCATGCAGACCCTGTTCGGCCAGCAATCGTTCGGCGGCGGAG
Source organism: Pseudomonas ulcerans (assembly GCF_036324125.1). NCBI lineage: Bacteria > Pseudomonadati > Pseudomonadota > Gammaproteobacteria > Pseudomonadales > Pseudomonadaceae > Pseudomonas > Pseudomonas ulcerans. The sequence continues at coordinate 185,396 of NZ_JAZDQN010000005.1, forward strand.
CAGGCTTCGTCGAGAAAACCTTCCGCCTGCCCCGGCTTGTGGGCTTCGGCGCGCAGCAGGGCAAGGTGGGCGAAGGGCGGCAGGCCAGCGGCGCGGCGCTCGCTCAGGGCCTGCTCGGCGAAGGCGAAATAGCCTTCCTCGGTGAGTTGCACCAATAAAGGATGGTCGGCGAGGTGGGTCTGGATGATCACCTTGCCCGGCTCTTCGGCACGCCCGGCGCGGCCGGCGACCTGGACGATCAGTTGCGCCATCCGCTCGCTGGCGCGGAAGTCGCCGGAGAACAGCCCGCCATCGGCATCGAGGATCGCCACCAGGGTCACACGCGGGAAGTGATGGCCCTTGGCGAGCATCTGCGTACCCACCAGGATGCACGGTTGGCCACGCTGGATGGTGTTGAACAGCTGGTTCATTGCGTCCTTGCGCGAGGTGCTGTCGCGATCGACCCGCAGCACCGGGTAGTCGGGGAACAGGATGCTCAGGCGCTCTTCGGCGCGCTCGGTGCCGGCACCTACCGGGCGCAGGTCGACATGGCTGCATTGCGGGCACTGGCGCGGGATACGTTCTTCATGGCCGCAATGATGGCAGCGCAATTCGCCGGAGCGCTGGTGCACCGTCATCCGCGCATCGCAGCGCGGGCACTCCGACAGCCAGCCGCAATCGTGGCAGAGCAGGGTCGGGGCGAAGCCACGGCGGTTGAGGAACACCAGCACCTGCTGGCCGGCGGCCAGGGTCTGGGCGATGGCCTGTTGCATCGGGCCGCTGATGCCGCTGTCCAGGGGCCGGCTCTTCACGTCCAGGCGCAGGAAACGCGGGGCCTGGGCGCCACCGGCTCGGTGGTTCAGGCGCAACAGGCCGTAGCGACCGGAGTGGGCGTTGTGCAGGCTTTCCAGGGACGGCGTTGCCGAACCCAGCAGGATCGGGATGTTTTCCTGCCGTGCGCGCACCAGGGCCAGGTCGCGGGCGTGGTAGCGCAGGCCTTCCTGCTGTTTGTAGGAACCGTCGTGCTCCTCGTCGATGATGATCAGGCCCGGGTTCTTCATCGGGGTGAACAGCGCCGAGCGGGTGCCGATGATGATGTCGGCCTCGCCGTCGCGGGCAGCGAGCCAGGCATCCAGGCGCTCGCGGTCGTTGACCGCCGAATGCAGGAGCGCGATGCGGGCGTTGAAGCGCTGTTCGAAGCGTGCCAGGGTCTGCGGCCCGAGGTTGATCTCCGGGATCAGGATCAGCGCCTGCTTGCCGGCCTCCAGGGTCTCGCGGATCAGTTGCAGGTAGACCTCGGTCTTGCCGCTGCCGGTGACCCCGGCCAGCAGGAAGGCATGGAAATCATCGAAGCCGGCACGTACCGCATGGAAGGCCGCGCGCTGTTCATCGTTCAGCGGCAGTTCCGGCTGCGCCAGCCAGTGTTCGTGGCGCGCCTGCGGGGCGTGGCGGCGCACTTCCACCTGCACCAGCTCCTTGGCCAGCAGCAGGTCGAGGCTGTCCTTGCTCAGGCCGAGCTTGCCCAGCAGGCCATGGGCGACGCCGTGGGGGTGCTGGGCCAGGGTGGTCAGGGCCTCGCGCTGGCGCGGCGCACGGGCGATGCGCGGGTCGTCGAAGCGGGCGTTCGGCGCGATCTGCCAGAAACGTTCCTGGCGCGCCTCGGCCGGCTCGCCCTGGCGGAGCAGCACCGGTAGCGCCCAGCTAAGGGTGTCGCCGAGGCTGTGCTGGTAGTACTGCGCGGTCCACAGGCACAGCTTGAACAGTGCCGGCGGCAGCGGCGAGACCGGGTCGAGCAGGGCGATCGCCGGCTTGAGCTTGTCCGCCGGGACTTCGCTCTGCTCGGCGACTTCCACGAGGATGCCGATCATCTCCCGCCGACCAAACGGCACGCGCACGCGCATGCCCGGCGTCAAGGCCTGGCGGGCCATGCTTGCCGTGGCCCTGTAGTCGAACAGTCGCCGCAGCGGCGAGGGCAGGGCAAGGCGAAGAATGACGTCGGACACGCGGAGAGTACTCTGTAGGGATGATTCCAGATGCTGGCGAGCCTAGCAGACGACGGTTGGTACGAGCGACATCTTGCGTTGATGAGCGCCTCTGGTATTATTCGCCGCCTAATTACGTGCGGTATTCAACAATGGTGTTGGGTGGCGGCACGCAGTCGAGGAAAGCACCATGAAAGCAGATATTCATCCGACTTACGAAGCCGTTGCAGTCACCTGCAGCTGCGGCAACAAATTCGAAACCCGTTCGACTCTGGCCAAGCCTCTGTCGATCGACGTTTGCTCTGAGTGCCACCCGTTCTACACCGGCAAGCAGAAAGTCCTGGACACCGGCGGCCGCGTACAGAAGTTCGCCGACCGTTTCGGCATGTTCGGCGCCAAGAAGTAAGAGTGCGCGTGGGTTTACCCACGTTGCTGAAGAAAGCGCCCCTTGTGGGCGCTTTTTTTATGGCCGCGATCTGGCAGGCGCCGGCCCTGGCCTTCTGCCCGGCACCGCTGGCGCCGAAGACGGCGGAGGTGCGCCGGGTGATCGATGGCGACACCCTGCGCCTGGCCGATGGCCGCAGCGTGCGCCTGATCGGCATCAATACCCCGGAAATCGGGCGCAAGGGCAAGCCTGGTGAAGCACTGGGCGAAACCGCTCGTCGGCGCCTGGCCGTCCTGGTGCGAGAGAGCGGTGGTCGGGTCGACCTGGTGGCGGGGCGTGAGTCCCGTGACAAATATGGCCGCACCCTGGCCCATGTGTACGCCCGCTCTGGCGACAATCTGGCGGCTCGCCTGCTCGGCGAGGGTCTTGGCTACCGGGTGGCGGTGGCGCCGAACAACCGCCTGGTGGTCTGCCAGCGCCGCGCGGAACAGGCCGCGCGCAAGGCGCGCATTGGCCTGTGGCGCACCCAGTCACCGGTCATGGCGAGCGACCTGCGCCGCCCCGGGTTTGCCGTGGTCGGTGGCAAGGTCAGCGCGATCAGTCGCCATCGTGGTGCCATTCGCCTGGAAATCGATCGTTCGCTGGTGGTGAGCGTACCGCGTGGTGTTCCTCTTTCCTTTACCTCTGGCCTCAAGGGGCAGCGGGTCGAAGTCCGCGGCTGGGTGCTGGAACGTTCCCGCAACGGCGGCTCGTCAGCCCAAGCAAAGCGCTGGTTGCTGCCATTGAGTGATGCGAGCATGCTGGAAAGGATCGGAAGCTGAAAAAATTGTGAACATTTTTCAGGTCGATTGTACACACCGAAAGCCTTGAACTACGCGGGTCTTGGCTGAAAGTCGTAGGTTAAAGGCCTTGACACTGGTGACCGGGCAGTCTTGTCGGCCCATTGCTCTTTGCGTATCCTCGGCGGTCCGTCAGAACAGTAAACAAGCGGAATGCCCACCATGTCAGACCTGAAAACCGCCGCTCTCGAATATCATGCTCAGCCTCGTCCGGGGAAACTGAGCGTCGAGCTCACCAAACCGACCGCAACCGCCCGTGACCTGGCGCTGGCCTACAGCCCGGGCGTCGCCGAGCCGGTGCGTGAAATCGGTCGCGATCCTGAGCTGGCATACCAATACACCGGCAAGGGCAACCTGGTCGCAGTGATCTCCGACGGTACCGCCATCCTCGGCCTGGGTAACCTCGGCCCGCTGGCGTCCAAGCCGGTCATGGAAGGCAAGGGTGTTCTGTTCAAGCGTTTCGCCGGCATCGACGTGTTCGACATCGAAGTCGACTCGGAAAGCCCGCAGGCTTTCATCGACACCGTCAAGCGCATCTCCATCACCTTCGGTGGTATCAACCTGGAAGACATCAAGGCACCTGAGTGCTTCGAGATCGAGCGCGCCCTGATCGAACAGTGCGACATCCCGGTATTCCACGATGACCAGCACGGCACCGCGATCGTTACCGCAGCCGGCATGATCAACGCCCTGGAAATCGCTGGCAAAACCCTCGGCGACGCCAAGATCGTCTGCCTGGGCGCCGGCGCCGCCGCCATCTCCTGCATGAAGCTGCTGGTGAGCATGGGTGCCAAGGTCGAGAACATCTTCATGATCGACCGTTCCGGCGTGATCCACGCTGGCCGCGACGACCTGAACCAGTACAAGGCCGTGTTCGCCCACGCCACCGACAAGCGCACCCTGGCCGATGCCCTGGATGGCGCTGACGTGTTCGTCGGTCTGTCCGGCCCGAACCTGCTGAGCCCTGAAGGCCTGAAGTCCATGGCCGCCAACCCGATCGTGTTCGCCTGCTCCAACCCGGATCCGGAAATCTCCCCGGAACTGGCGCACGCGACCCGTAGCGACGTGATCATGGCCACCGGTCGTTCCGACTACCCGAACCAGGTCAACAACGTACTGGGCTTCCCGTTCATCTTCCGTGGTGCCCTGGACGTTCGCGCCAAGCGCATCAACGAAGAAATGAAGATCGCTGCCGCCAACGCCCTGAAGGACCTGGCCAAGCTGCCAGTGCCGAAGGAAGTCTGCGAGGCCTATGGTGTCGACGCGCTGGAATACGGCCGTGGCTACATCATTCCGAAGCCACTGGACCCACGCCTGCTGAACGTCGTTTCCGACGCGGTAGCCAAGGCGGCCATCGAGTCCGGCGTAGCGACCCTGCCGTATCCGAAGCACTACCCGCTGAACAGCGTGGATGAAGTGTTCAACGGTTGATCCGCTGACGCTGCAAACAAAAAGCCCCGGCTCGTGAGAGTCGGGGCTTTTTGTTTGGGCTGGAGATTTGCTGTGCTCTTCAGCCCCTCATCGCTGGCAAGCCAGCTCCCACAAGGTCCACGGTGCACTTGGTTCCTGTGGAAGCTGGCGGTACCTGAGGGTCAGAACAGATCCATCGGCGCCGCCTCATCCGCCGGCAGCGGGCTGCCCGGCGCACTGCCGTTGCCCAGTTCGTTCACCGACGGTGGCGTGTCTTCAGCCTTGAACAGCTCGAAATACGCATTTGGCGTGCTTGGCGTTGCCGCACGGCCACTCACCGGGTCGATGCGCAGGCTGAGGATGCCTTCCGGCTCCGGCAAGCGATGTTCCGGCCGGTCCTTCAGCGCCGGGCCCATGAAGTTCATCCAGATCGGCAGCGACACGGTGCCGCCGTACTCACGACGGCCCAGGGTTTCCGGCTGGTCGAAGCCAGTCCACACGGTAGTCACGTAGTCGGCGTTGTAGCCGGAGAACCAGGCGTCCTTGGAGTCGTTGGTGGTCCCGGTCTTGCCCGCCAGGTCGCCACGGCCCAGGGCCAGGGCGCGACGGCCAGTGCCGCGCTTGATCACGTCTTCCAGCATGCTGGTGAGGATGTAGCTGGTGCGGCCATCGATGATCCGCTCGGCGATCTGTGGCGCTTGCGGCAGCCCGGACGGGGCTGGCTGGGCATCGGTAGCAATCGGCTGGACCTGCGGCGCGGCGATGCCGGCAGCAGCCTCGTGGCCGCTCGGCACCCGCGCCGGGTTGGCGGTGAACAGGGTCTCGCCGTTGCGGCTCTCGATGCGCTCGATCAGGTACGGGCTGATCTTGTAGCCGCCGTTGGCGAAGGCGCTCCAGCCGGTGGCGATTTCCATCGGCGTCAGGGTCGCGGTGCCCAAAGCCAGGGACAGGTTGCGCGGCAGGTCCTGCTTGTTGAAACCGAACCTGGCGATGTAGTCGATGGTGCTGTCCACGCCCATGCTCTGCAGCAAGCGGATCGACACCAGGTTGCGCGACTTGTACAGCGCCTCGCGCATGCGGATCGGGCCGAGGAAGGTGTTGGTGTCATTCTTCGGGCGCCAGACCTTGTCCAGGTACTCGTCGACGAACACGATCGGCGCGTCGTTGACCAGGCTGGCGGCGGTGTAGCCGTTGTCCAGCGCGGCGCTGTAGACGAATGGCTTGAAGCTGGAGCCTGGCTGGCGCTTGGCCTGCATGGCACGGTTGTAGTTGCTCTGCTCGAAGGAGAAACCGCCGACCAGGGCGCGGATCGCACCGTTGTTCGGGTCCAGGGTCACCAGCGCGCTCTGCGCGCCCGGCACCTGGCTGAAGGCCAGGTGGCCATCAGGCATGTGGCGTACCCGGACCAGGTCGCCGATCTGGGCGACATCGCCCGGCTGCTGCGGCGCGCGGCCCTGGCTGTTGGTGTTGAGGAACGGACGGGCCCATTTCATGGTGTCCCAGGCCACGGTCGCTTCCTCGCCGGAGCGGGTCAGGACGCGCAGGCCGGTCTTCTCGACCTGGGTGACGATGACCGGCTCCAGGCCGCCCATGTTGCGCTGCTTGCCCAGCTCCTGCAGCCAGGCGGCGCGGGTCTTGCCCGGCAGGCGCGACTCGGGGCCACGGTAGCCGTGGCGCTGGTCATAGTTGGTCAGGCCGTCGAGCACCGCGTTGTTGGCGATTTCCTGCAGGTTGCTCGGAACCGTCGTGGTCACGCGGAAGCCTTCGGTGTAGGCGTCGCTGCCATAGCGGCCGACCATCTCGGCGCGGGCCATCTCGGCGATGTACGGCGCGTTCACTTCCGGGGTCGGCACGTGGTAGCTGGCGTTCAGTGGCTCGGCGAGTGCGGCCTGGTAACTGGCCTCGTCGATCTTGCCCAGCTTGTACATGCGCCCGAGGATCCAGTCGCGGCGCTCCTTGGCCCGTGCCGGGTTGGCCAGCGGGTTGAAGCGCGACGGCGCCTTGGGCAGGCCGGCGATCATCGCCATCTGCGCCAGGCTGATGTCGCGGATCGACTTGCCGTAGTACACCTGGGCCGCCGCCTCGATGCCGTAGGCGCGGTTGCCCAGGTAGATCTTGTTGACGTACAGCTCGAGGATCTCGTCCTTGGTCAGCTCGCGTTCGATCTGCAGGGCCAGGAGGATCTCGTTGGTCTTGCGCGAGAAGCTGCGTTCGCTGGTCAGGAAGAAGTTCTTCGCTACCTGCATGGTGATGGTGCTGCCGCCGGTCTGGATATGCCCGGACTTGACCAACTGGGTGGCGGCGCGCATCAGGCTGCTGGGGTCGACGCCGTAGTGGTTGAGGAAATTATCGTCCTCGGCTGACAGCAATGCCTGAATGAAGTGTGGGGGAATATCCGCGAAACGGATTGGAGACCGCCGCATTTCGCCAAATTCGGCGATCAGCTTGCCGTCACTGCTGTAGACCCTCAGCGGTATCTGCAACTGGATGCTACGCAGCGCCTCGACCGACGGCAGGCTGGGACTAAGATACAGAAACGCGCCGCTCAGACCGAGGACGGCTGCGCTAATGACTGCGACGAAAGACCACCAGAAGAACTTCAGCAGGCGTATCAAGGCGTTGGGGTGTCCAGTTGGAGTTTTGAGTGGGGCGCCGGGCCTGACGGGCCGGAAAAGTCGGGTGGGAGCCAGCCATTCCTGGCTGACTCCCCCCTAAGAACCGTACGTGCGCCTTTCAGCGCATACGGCTCAAGCCTTCGCTAAGCTTCCGATGGAAGCCGGTTTGTTCACGTGCAGGCCACGAGTATGCAGTTGGTTGTGGCAGTTAGGGTGTAAGAGTACCCGATTGGCCAGTTCGTCTCCACCGCCGAGGGAGCGGTGTACGACGTGGTGGTCATGCCACCCTGTCTCTCTGGTAATCGGTTGCTTACACAGCAGACACAGTCCATTTTGACTGGCAAAGAGGCTGCCGATTTGTTTCCGGTATTTGAGCTTGCTCAGCATCCGGTCCATCCGCAGTTTCTCGCCTTGAGCCTCCATGGCGGGATCGTAGGGGTTGTAATCCCCACTCACCTTTTTGTGTCGCTCGATCGGAGTACTCGCGAGCGAGTACAGCTCGACCTCCCTTTTACCTCCGTCTGCATCTACCACTGTGGTGGCAAACACCCAGCTCCTGTCTCCTGAGGTCCGGAAATACTTCTTCCTTACCCAGTCGAGGGACTTGTTAGGGTGTCGCCTCTTCGCCCAACGCCAGAGTTTGATAAACACTCTGTGGTCCATTCGGCTGTAAGCCTGTTTCGCGACGACTGGTTGATGGTACAGCGCCCAGCCCCTCAGTTTCGGGTTGAGCAGTCGGATCAGATCCTCCTGCTTGACCGTCTTGTGAGAGTCGATTGCCTCTCTGATCTTGCTGTAGAACGCCTTGACGTTCTTCTTGTTCGGCTTGATCAGTAACGTTCCGTCGTACTTCCGGAAATTCCAGCCAAGGAAGTCAAAGCCTTCGTCGATGTGGACGATGCGCGTTTTCTTGAGTGACAACCGTAGCCCGCGCGTTGCGAGGAACTGCTCTACCCAAGGTTTTACTTCATTCTCCAGCACCTCCGGAGAGGCCCCTGTGATCACGAAGTCGTCGGCGTATCGCACCACGTTCACCTTCAGCTTTTTCGCCCTTGTCACTCCCAGGTATTCCTTGAGGAGCGTTTCCAGACCATCCAGTGCCAGATTTGCCAGCGTCGGGGAGATAATCCCCCCTTGCGGCGTACCTGCATCCGTTGCGTGTAGCTGCCCCTTGTGGATGACCCCGGCCTTTAACCATTGCCGCAGCACCCGTGTTTCCGTTGGGGCATTTCTTAACAGCCAGTCGTGGTTGATGTTGTCGAAGAACCCTTCGATGTCTGCGTCCAATACCCAGCAGGCCGAAGCCCGTTTGGATAGACACAAGAACAACTGCGCCATCGCATCCGCCGTGGAACGTTCGATCCTGAAGCCGTAGCTATTCGGGTCGCCTCGGGTTTCAGCGATGGGGGACAGAGCCAGCATATACAGCGCTTGCATGGCTCTGTCCGTCATGGTCGGTATACCCAGTGGGCGTTCCCGTCCATCCGACTTCGGGATGTAGACTCGCCGTAGTGGCCGAGCCTTGTATCCCCGCGTCTTCAACTGACCAACCGCATTCCATTTTGCGTTGGGTGTATCCCAGAGTTGCTTATCGACTCCCGCCGTGCGGCCCCCCTGATTTTCCGTGACTCTCCGTACAGCCAAGTATCTGGCCGACTTCGAGCGGGTGAGCATCCGTTGCAGAGATTTGACTCTGCGCCATTTGCCTTCCCGACAAGCCTTCGCAATTCGCATCTGCATTCCCCGGACATTCCGCTGGGCTCGGCGCCAATCGACGTCGTGCCACTGTTGCGGAGTGCCGGAAAGCGCAGACTCACCTTGCTGGCTGAGCTCTATCATGCTGCTTTCCTCTCAAAGTGAAACCACCCGAGCGGAAGGCGCACGTACCCCCTGAGGGGTGCATGCACCCCGTCAGGGTAGGGTTATCAAGGGCCAATTGGAGCTAGGCCCTGAAGTTAATGAGACGGTCTCAGTCAGAGTTATTGCGATGGAAGACCACGCAGAAGTCTGCCCGGTTTTCCCGTGGGGTGATGTTCCAACCCCTATCCAGGCCATTACAGCCTGGCATTCGCTTTCTCTGCGATCCCATACCCGCACCGCTAACAGTGTCCCTTACGGTTCACCTGCCCAAGGGCAGCGATACGGGCTTACCACGTTCCCTATCTGTCACACGACTGGGTTAGGACCTGCCTTTTCACCGGCGATCATATGAGGCGACGTATCCCCAAGCGCCACGGAGATAACCGACCGCGTACCTTTTGGTTCAAGCCTAACAGCAGTTTTGGCTTGGTAATGCTTACGGTGTTTATTAGCAGTTCACGTATGTTGTCCATACCAGTCAGCCTAGCGCCTCAACCCGGTACTGCTCCGAGTATCTACCGCCTCCCTCGCAGGAGAGCGGCACCCCTTGAAGGGGGGCTACATTGTCGGACGGGCTTCGAACACCACCATTACTAGTGATGCACGCCGTCGTAGGCTACCGTTGGTCGCACAACGAGTCCGCTGCCATCCTGTATTAGCGATGGTTGGACAATGACAGACAGAGCTTTCGCTCATGTCTCCGTTTGGAAGAAGTGGGGACCGCTGTGGCGGCTCACTTAGGTTGGGTTACTCCTGTTTTGAGGCAGGAGAAACCCCAGCGGGGATTTCTCCCGCGAGGGTTGAAGCCGCAAGGGCTTGAGTTAGTGTCGTGGAGGTGACCGTTTGAAAAGTTTCTTGACCTCTGACCAGTTGGCCCACGTTGCCAGCCCTAAGCAAAAGATTAGGAGGCTAGTGAGGCAAATGATGCCAAATGTGTCATGACTCATTTCGTACATATCACTTTCCGACGAATGGCACTCCAAGACCGATGAAATCGGTCCGCAGTCGCGCTTCCGAGTGCTCAGCGACCTAGGGGTTTTGCCACCGCCGCTGCGGCAAGTCCTTTAAGGCGAGGGACCTCTGGGCGGGTTTTGGTTCAAGGGGATGGATACCCAAGTATTTGATTCCTTTGGGAATCTCTCAAGCTGACCCTACAGCTTGGGACGGGAGACACGTTACACGTGTCGCACAGCGCTCGGCATTATAAGCAATTTTCACTTTCCCGCGTGATTTGCACCGGGTGTCAAGGTGGGCCGCTGCCGCCTTCGCCAGGACGGCGGCTTGTCGCCTTTTTTCAGGGCAGAACGAGGAAAACAGGATGTTTGGACGTACAGGAAGGGATGCCGGTTCACTGTTGGGGGTGGAAATTGCCTCCGGCGCGGTGAGGTTGCTGCAGCTTGAGCGCCGTCCGAGCGGGTTGGGGCTGCGTGGCTGGGCCATCGAGGCGCTGCCGCCGGGTGCCCTGGCGGATGGCCGGATAGTTGCGCACGAGGGCGTGGCCGAGGCGTTGCGCAGGGCGCTGGCGCGCAGCGGTGCGAGCGCCCGGGAGGCCGCGCTGGCGGTTCCGGCGGCAGCGGTGATCCAGCATTCGGTGGCCATGCCGCCGGGGCTGGATGATGAGGAAATCGACGAACGGCTGCGGGACGAAGCGGAACAGTTCATCCCCTTCGCGGTGGAGGAGGCGGCCCTGGATTACCGCGTCGTGCCCGGTACGCCAGGCATGCTCAACGTGGCCTTCAGCGCCTGTCGCCAGGAGTGGCTGGACAGCCTGGAGCGGGTCATGGGCCTGGCAGGGCTGCGCGCCCGAATCGTCGACATCGACAGTCATGCCTGGCAGCGGGTGCTGGCCCGGCAGGCGCCGGGGTTGTCGGCACTGGTGTTGGTGGAAGTCGATTACTGGGTATTCCATGGCTTTCGCATGGACGGCTCGCTGTCGTTCAGCGAGCGCCAGCTGCCGCGGGAGCCGGTTCTCGAAGAGCTGGCGGACTTCGTCGACCAGTGCCTGCTGCGTGAGCCCGGCGCGATGCCAGACCAGCTCTGGCTGGCGGGTGTCGATGCCGGGCGGGAAGGGCTTGCCGAGCACCTGCAGCAACGCCTGGGTATCGCGACCCGGCCCTTCGATCCCCTGGCCGGCCTGCTTGCCTCGCAGCAGGACCATGAAGGGCTGGACCAGGCTGCGCCGTTGCTCGGCGTGGCCTGTGGATTGGCGCTGCGAGGATATTGCTGATGCCAGGGATCAACCTTCTGCCTTGGCGCGAATGGCGTCGGCGCCGGGCGATTCGCTGCTGGCAGGGACTGCTTGGCGCCAGTCTGCTGGTCGGGGCGCTGGCTTCGTTGGTGGCTGCCGCCTGGCTGGACCGGCAGATGGAGCGTCAGTCCGAGGTCAGCACCCGCCTGGCGCAGCGCATCGCCGGGCTGGCCGGTGATCTCGAACAGGTCTCGGTGCTGCGCGAGCGCCGCGACGAGCTGCTTGGCCAATGGAGTGAGTTGCAGCGCTTGCGGGACAAGGGGCGGCCGGCAGGCGACCTGTTGTCGCGCCTGATGGAGATCGTTCCGCCTGGCGCCTGGCTCGATGGGCTGCAGCTGGCCGACGACGAGCTGCACTTGTCCGGAGTCGCCCGTGGTGGGGCGGAGGTGGCGCAACTGCTGCGTAACCTGCGGCAGGCGCCCGGACTGGAAGCGCCAGACCTGCAGGAACTGGTGTCTTCCCCGGCAGGCGAGCGGTTTCGCCTGATGGTCAGTCTCCAATCGCGGGAGTCGTCATGAGCCTTTCATTCATCGATGGCGCCGTGGACTGGCGGGCGCTGTTGCGTTGGTCGTTGCCGATAAAGGCTGCGCTGCTGGGCCTGTGCCTGTCGCTGGTTCCGGCTCTGGTCTATGGCCTTTACGGTCGCGCGCAGCTCGAAGCGCTTGCCGGCGTGCAGGCCCGGCACAGTGAGCTGCAACAGCAGTGGCAAACACGATCCGCTGAGGCGGATGCACTGGCAGCCCATCGGGAAAAGGTGGCGCAACTGCAGGATGACCTGAGCCAGGCGCGCAGTGAGCTGTTCGACGATGATGGCCTGGCGAGCCTGTTGCAGAGCCTGGCCCGCCTCGGCAGTGGGCTGTCCTTCGAGCAGGTCACGGCCCTGGAGGCGCAGGTGCAACCGAATCATGTCGAGCTGCCGCTGCAATTGCAGGTATCGGGTGAGTACCGCTCCCTGAGCCGGTTCCTTTCCGGGCTCGGCGGGCTGGACAAGCTGGTGACGGTACACGAGCTGGATCTGACTGCGGCGGGCGAGCAGTTGTCCGGTGTGCTGCGTATGAGCCTGCGCCTGCAGGCGTATCGCGCTGTCGACGCGCAAGGCACGCAGGCGTCGGGCGGGACGGCGGCGATGGTACCCCGCAATCCGTTCGAGAGGGTGGATGTGCCGGCGCTTGCCGGGGGCGGTGTTGCAGCGGACCAGGCGCGACTGGTCGGGCATCTGCGTGATCGCGAGGGCTGGGTGGCGTTGGTCCACCTGGGCTCGACGCTGCACATGCTGCGCGAGGGCGACAGGTTCGGGGCCGGGCGGGTGTCGGTCATCGAGGAAGGACGGGTCGAGTTGCTGGGCGCCACGGAAGGCGCGGCAGGGATTACGCGGGTGCTGACGCTCGCCAGGGGATAAGGACGAAACGGTATGGACAGGATGTTCAAGGTAATGGGGTTGTGGCTGGCGCTGCTGGCGCCAATGGTCGGCGCGGTACCGGCACCTGCTGGGGGGCAGGCGGGCAAGCCGCTGTCGTTGAATTTCCAGGATATCGAGGTCAGGGCGGTGCTGCAGGTGCTGGCGGATTTCATCGGGGTCAACCTGGTGGTCAGTGACGAGGTGCAAGGCAATATCACCTTGCGCCTGCAGGAGGTGCCGTGGGACCAGGCGCTGGATACGGTGTTGCGCAGCAAGGGCCTGGGCAAGCGCCTGGAGGGCAATGTACTGCTGGTGGCGCCGCTGGCGGAGCTGGAGAACAGTGGCAGGCAGGTATACGGCGCGCGTGAGCAGGCGCTGCTCCAGGTCAGGTATGCCCGGGCTGCGGATGTCGCGGGGCTGCTCCAGTCGCTGCTGGAGGTCAGCCCTGACGAGGAGCCCTGGGGCGCGATCAGCGTCGATGAGCGTACCAATACCCTGGTCACCAGCCAGCACCCGCAGCGGCTGGCGACCTTGCGCCGCCTGCTCGGACAGCTGGACGTGCCGGTGCGCCAGGTATTGATCGAGGCGCGGATCGTCGAGGCCAACGTCGATTACGAGCGCGGGCTGGGGGTGCGCTGGGGTGGTTCGCTGGGCGGTGGCCGGTTGAAGGCCGCTGGCCTGGGTGCAGAATCACCCACGTTTGTCGATCTCGGCCTGGATCGTCCGGGGGCCGGCATCGGCTTCGGCCTGATCGGCGACAGCGGCCTGCTCGACCTGGAACTGAGTGCCATGGAGAAGTCCGGCAACGGCGAGATCATTTCCCAGCCCAAGGTGCTCACCGCCGACAAGGAGACCGCGCGGATCCTCAAGGGCTCCGAGGTGCCGTACCAGGAATCGGGGGCCAACGGCACCACCTCGATCACCTTTCGCGAAGCGTCGCTGTCGCTGGAGGTCACGCCGCAGATCATGCCGGGCGGGGAAGTCAGCATGCAGGTCAAGGTGACCAAGGACGAGCCGGATTACCTGAACATCCAGGGCACGGTGCCGCCTATCCGCAAAAACGAGGTCACTGCACGGGTCCGGGTGGGGGACGGACAGACCATCGTGATCGGTGGCGTTTACTCCACCAGCAAAAACAAAGTGCAGGACAAGGTGCCATTTTTCGGCGATGTGCCGTATGTTGGGCGGCTGTTTCGTCGCTCTACCGTCCAAGAGAAAAAATCCGAGCTGTTGGTCTTCCTGACTCCGCGTATCATGAATGACCAGGCGATTGCTGTGAGTCATTGATTCTGTGCGAAATTTGATACTTGTTGGGCCGATGGGTGCTGGCAAAAGCACCATCGGCCGCCTGCTTGCCAAAGAACTGCGCCTGCCTTTCAAGGATTCCGACAAGGAAATTGAACTGCGTACCGGTGCCAATATCCCGTGGATCTTCGACAAGGAAGGTGAACCGGGCTTCCGCGACCGCGAGCAGGCCATGATCGCCGAACTGTGCGCCGCCGACGGCGTGGTCCTGGCCACCGGTGGCGGCGCGGTGATGCGCGACGCCAACCGCAAGGCCCTGCATGACGGTGGCCGGGTCATCTACCTGCACGCCTCGGTCGAGCAGCAGGTGGGGCGTACCGCCCGTGATCGCAATCGCCCGTTGCTGCGCACCGCCAATCCGGAAGAAACCCTGCGCAACCTCCTGGCACTGCGCGATCCGCTTTATCGCGAGATCGCCGACCTGGTAGTGGAAACCGACGAACGGCCACCGCGCATGGTGGTGCTGGATATTCTCGAACGCTTGCAGAAGTTGCCGCCCCGCTGACGCATGACTATCCTCGGCGACCAGTCATGCCGTGACAGGGCACTTTGTTATCACGCGGGCCGACACTTCGAGCCCGCGTCTTCGTTCTTTGTGGGGATACATGCAGACACTTAAGGTCGACCTGGGCGAACGCAGCTACCCGATCTACATCGGTGAAGGGCTGCTGGACCAACCTGAACTGCTGGCGCCGCATATTGCCGGTCGGCAGGTCGCCATCGTTTCCAACGAGACCGTCGCGCCCCTGTATCTGGAGCGCCTCAGCAAGACCCTCGGCGCCTACAAGGTGCTGCCGGTGGTGTTGCCGGATGGCGAGGCCTACAAGAACTGGGAAACCCTGCAACTGATCTTCGATGCCCTGCTCACCGCACGGCATGACCGCCGTACCACCGTGATCGCCCTTGGTGGCGGCGTCATCGGCGACATGGCCGGCTTCGCCGCCGCCTGCTACCAGCGCGGTGTCGACTTCATCCAGGTGCCGACCACCCTGCTGTCCCAGGTCGACTCCTCCGTGGGCGGCAAGACCGGCATCAACCACCCGCTGGGCAAGAACATGGTGGGCGCCTTCTACCAGCCCAACGCGGTGCTGATCGATACCGCCAGCCTGCGCAGCCTGCCGCCGCGCGAGCTGTCTGCGGGGCTTGCCGAAGTGATCAAGTACGGCCTGATCTGCGACGAGCCGTTCCTCGGCTGGCTGGAAGACAACGTGGATGCCCTGCGCAACCTCGATTCCGTGGCCCTGACCGAGGCCATTCGCCGCTCCTGCGCGGCCAAGGCTGCGGTGGTCGGTGCCGATGAGCGTGAGTCCGGGGTGCGCGCTACGCTGAACCTCGGCCACACCTTCGGCCACGCCATCGAAACCCAGATGGGCTACGGTGTCTGGCTGCATGGCGAAGCGGTGGCGGTGGGGACGGTCATGGCCCTGGAAATGTCCTCCCGTCTCGGCTGGATCAGCCAGCAGGACCGCGACCGTGGCATTCGCCTGCTGCAGCGCGCCGGCCTGCCGGTCGTGCCGCCAGAGGGCATGACCCCGGCGGAGTTCATGCAGCACATGTCGGTGGACAAGAAAGTACTCGATGGTCGTCTGCGCCTGGTCCTGCTGAGCAAGCTGGGCGAGGCGGTGGTCACCGACGACTACCCGCAACAGATTCTTCAGGACACGCTGGCGGCGGATTACCCTGCCATCGTGGCCCAGCTTTGAGGTTGATGAGAGCCCAATGACCCTACATGCCGACGAGGCCTTTCTCGGCCACTACCAGCTGAACCACGATCCCTTCGCCGCGCGCGTGCCGGGATTCAAGTTCTTCCCCGCCCAGCGCAAGCCGGTCCTGGGCCAGCTGCATCACCTTGCCCGCTACAGCCAGCTGCTGCTGGTGGTGACCGGCCCGCAAGGCAGCGGCAAGACCCTGCTGCGCCAGGCCCTGGTGGCCAGCACCAACAAGCAGTCGGTGCAGAGCGTGGTGGTGTCCGCCCGTGGCGCCAGCGACGCGGCCAGCGTGCTGGCCCAGGTGGCACAGTCGCTCAACGTGGCCAAGGCCGAGGCTCCGGCGATCCTCTCCCAGGTGGTGCAGCTTGGCCTGACCGGCCAGGAAGTCTATCTGTTGGTGGACGATGCGGAACAACTGAACGAATCGGCGCTCCAAGCGTTGCTGGAACTGGCGGCGGGCACCGCGGAAGGTCGCCCCCATGTGTTCCTGTTCGGCGAACCCGAGCTGATCACCAGCCTGGATGCGCTGGAGATCGAGGAAGAGCGTTTCCATGTCATCGAGCTGCAGCCCTACAGCGAAGACGAGACCCGGGAATACCTGGAGCAGCGTCTGGAGGGTGCGGGTCGCGGCATCGAGGTGTTCACCGCCGAGCAGATCGCCGACATCCAGCAAAACTCCGAAGGCTGGCCCGGGAACATCAACCAGGTCGCCCGCGATACCTTGATCGAAGCCATGATCGCCAGCCGCTCGACGGCGAAGCGACCATCAATGGGGTTCACTATGCCGAAGAAACATGTGCTGGCGCTGTCTGCCGTGGTGATCGTCGCCGTCGGCGCCGCCGTGCTGATGCCGAAGAAAGGCGACCAGCCCAAGACCGGCGCACCTGCCGAGCAGACGCAACTGCCGCTGGGCCAGGGCCAGCCGTCCGCTGCACAGTCGAACAATGGCGGCCCGGCGATCGAGTTCGCCGGCTCGTCGCAGCCGATGCCGCTGCCGCTGGTGGGTCAGTCCCAGCCGGTGATGCGCGGTCCGCTGGCGGAAGCCGCGGGCATGAATGAAGGTGAGGAAGGCGGTCCGGCCGGCAACACCGCCCTGCAGCCGCCTACCGTGACCACCACCGCGCCGCCCGAAGGTGTTGCGGCCGGCCCGGCACCGACGCCGGCGCAGCCTATCCAGCCATCGCAGACCCTGGCTTCCGCACAGCCGGTTGCACCTGCGGCCAGCAAGCCGGTTGCACCTGCGCCGAAGCCAGCTGAAGTCGCCGTGGCCAAGCCTGTTGCTCCAGCCGCCAAGCCAGTGGAAAAACCAGCCGCCAAGCCGGCTGCCGCTCCTGCCGGTGGAACCTCCGGTGGTGGCTGGTATGCCGCGCAGGCACCGGGCAACTACGTGGTGCAGATCCTCGGTACCAGTTCCGAAGCCACCGCCCAGGCCTATGTGAAGGCACAGGGTGGCGACTATCGCTACTTCAAGAAAAACCTCCAGGGCAAGCCGCTCTACGTCATCACCTACGGCAGCTTCCCCAGCCGCGATGCCGCACTCAATGCCATCAAGGCCTTGCCAGCCAAGGTCCAGGCTGGTAAACCTTGGCCTCGCACTGTCGCAAGCGTCCAACAAGAGCTCGCCGCGACTCGCTGATTAGATAGCCTGATCCGGCTGGCAACCTACCCCCGCCAGCCGATCACCTCTGAATTTCACAGGCAGCCTGCTGTGCTTTTGCGCGGCAGGCTTTTCTGTCCCGGACTGCCGGCCAAAAGCCCGTCTTGCAGTCATGGCTGAAACGCTTCAGACTCAAGCCAAGTCGTTACCACGACACTCGCTTAAAAACATTCAAAAATGCGACATGGATTTTCGATGATTCGTCATCAAATTTGTGGGATTCACTGTCGCCGTGCAACAATGGCACCCGTATTGCCCCCGCAAAGCTGGCGTTCGTTCGGCGTGGATGGTAAGTGGTTGAATTAAAAGAGATTTGCCTACTCGATAGGCGAACCTGGTGAGAAAGTGTCTATGAAAACAGGTCTGTACCATCCCGAAGAGTTCAAGGACAACTGTGGATTCGGTCTGATCGCCCACATGACGGGCGAACCCAGCCACCACCTTTTGACAACGGCTATCGAAGCCCTGACCTGCATGACCCACCGCGGCGGCATCAACGCCGACGGCAAGACCGGCGACGGTTGCGGTCTGCTGATGCAGAAGCCCGATGCGTTCCTGCGCGCCATTGCCAAGGAAACCTTCAGCACCGAACTGCCGAAGCAGTACGCCGTGGGCATGGTGTTCTTCAACCAGAACGACGCCAAGGCCGAAGCCGCTCGCGAAAACATGAACCGCGAGATCCTCGCCGCCGGCCTGCAGCTCGTCGGCTGGCGCAAGGTCCCGATCGACACCAGCGTCCTCGGCCGCCTGGCCCTGGAGCGCCTGCCGCAGATCGAGCAAGTGTTCATCGGCGGTGAAGGCCTGAGCGACCAGGAATTCGCCATCAAGCTGTTCAGTGCCCGTCGCCGCTCCTCGGTGGCCAACGCCGAAGACAGTGACCACTACATCTGCAGCTTCTCGCACAAGACCATCATCTATAAAGGCCTGATGATGCCGGCGGACCTCGCCGCCTTCTATCCGGACCTGGGTGACGAGCGCCTGCAGACCGCGATCTGCGTGTTCCACCAGCGCTTCTCCACCAACACCCTGCCGAAATGGCCGCTGGCCCAGCCATTCCGCTTCCTCGCCCACAACGGCGAGATCAACACCATCACCGGTAACCGCAACTGGGCCCAGGCCCGTCGCACCAAGTTCGCCAACGAACTGATCCCGGACCTGGAAGAGCTCGGCCCGCTGGTCAACCGCGTGGGTTCCGACTCGTCCTCGATGGACAACATGCTCGAACTGATGGTCACCGGTGGCATCGACCTGTTCCGTGGCGTGCGGATGATCATTCCGCCGGCCTGGCAGAACGTCGAGACCATGGACGCCGACCTGCGCGCCTTCTACGAATACAACTCCATGCACATGGAGCCGTGGGACGGCCCGGCTGGCGTGGTGATGACCGAAGGTCGCCACGCGGTCTGCCTGCTCGACCGCAACGGTCTGCGCCCGGCGCGCTGGGTCACCACCAAGAACGGCTACATCACCCTGGCCTCGGAAATCGGCGTGTGGAACTACAAGCCGGAAGACGTCATCGCCAAGGGCCGCGTGGGCCCGGGCCAGATCTTCGCCGTCGACACCGAGACCGGCCAGATCCTCGATACCAATGCCATCGACGATCGCCTGAAGTCGCGCCACCCGTACAAGCGCTGGCTGCGCCAGAATGCCCTGCGCATCCAGGCCGACCTGAGCGACGACCAGGGCGTGGCCAGCTACGACGCCGACCAGCTCAAGCAATACATGAAGATGTTCCAGGTCACCTTCGAAGAGCGTGACCAGGTCCTGCGTCCGCTCGGCGAGCAGGGCCAGGAAGCGGTCGGCTCGATGGGCGACGACACGCCGATGGCGATCCTGTCGCAGCGCGTGCGTTCGACCTACGATTACTTCCGCCAGCAGTTCGCCCAGGTGACCAACCCGCCGATCGACCCGCTGCGCGAAGCCATCGTCATGTCCCTGGAGATCTGCCTCGGTGCCGAGCGCAACATCTTCCAGGAGTCCCCGGAGCATGCTTCGCGGGTGATTCTGAGCTCGCCGGTGATCTCGCCAGCCAAGTGGCGCTCGCTGATGAACCTCGAACGCGAAGGCTTCGAGCGTCATCTGATCGACCTCAACTATGAAGAAAGCCTGGGTCTGGAAGCCGCGGTGCGCAGCATCGCCGACCAGGCCGAGGAAGCCGTGCGCGCGGGCAAGACCCAGCTGGTGCTGAGCGACCGCCATATCGCTCCGGGCAAGCTGCCGGTCCACGCCTCGCTGGCCGTAGGTGCGGTGCACCACCGCCTGACCGAGAAAGGCCTGCGCTGCGACAGCAACATCCTGGTCGAAACCGCGACCGCCCGTGACCCGCATCACTTCGCCGTGCTGCTCGGCTTCGGCGCTTCGGCGGTGTACCCGTACCTCGCCTATGAAGTACTGGCCGACCTGATCCGCACCGGCGAAGTGCTGGGCGACCTGGACGAAGTCTTCAAGTACTACCGCAAGGGCATCTCCAAGGGCCTGCTGAAGATCCTGTCGAAGATGGGCATCTCCACCATCGGTTCTTACCGTGGCGCGCAGCTGTTCGAAGCGGTCGGCCTGTCCGAGGAAGTGGTCAACCTGAGCTTCCGTGGCGTTCCGAGCCGCCTCAAGGGCGCTCGCTTCGTCGACATCGAGAACGAGCAGAAGCTGCTCGCCGCCGAAGCCTGGAGCGCGCGCAAGCCGATCCAGCAGGGCGGCCTGCTGAAGTTCGTCCACGGCGGCGAATACCACGCCTACAACCCGGATGTGGTCAACACCCTGCAAGCCGCCGTGCAGCAGGGCGACTACGAGAAGTTCAAGGAATACACCGCGCTGGTGGACAACCGTCCGGTGTCGATGATCCGCGACCTGCTCAAGGTGAAAACCGCCGACCAGGCCCTGGACCTGTCGGAAGTCGAGCCGCTGCAAGCCATCCTGCAACGCTTCGACTCCGCCGGTATCTCCCTCGGCGCGCTGTCGCCGGAAGCCCACGAGGCGCTGGCCGAGGCGATGAACCGTCTGGGCGCGCGCTCCAACTCCGGTGAGGGCGGCGAAGACCCGTCGCGCTACGGCACCATCCGCAGTTCGAAGATCAAGCAGGTTGCCACCGGTCGCTTCGGTGTCACCCCGGAATACCTGGTCAACGCCGAAGTGCTGCAGATCAAGGTGGCCCAGGGCGCCAAGCCGGGCGAGGGCGGCCAGCTGCCAGGCGGCAAGGTCAACGGCCTGATCGCCAAGCTGCGCTACGCAGTGCCGGGCGTGACCCTGATCTCGCCACCGCCGCACCACGACATCTACTCGATCGAAGACCTGTCGCAGCTGATCTTCGACCTCAAGCAGGTCAACCCGCAGGCGCTGGTCTCGGTCAAGCTGGTGGCGGAAGCCGGTGTCGGCACCATCGCCGCCGGCGTGGCCAAGGCCTATGCCGACCTCATCACCATCTCCGGTTATGACGGCGGTACCGGTGCTTCGCCGCTGACCTCGATCAAGTACGCCGGCGCCCCGTGGGAACTGGGCCTGGCCGAGACCCACCAGACCCTGCGCGGCAACGACCTGCGCGGCAAGGTCCGGGTGCAGACCGACGGCGGCCTGAAAACCGGCCTCGACGTGATCAAGGCGGCCATCCTCGGCGCCGAAAGCTTCGGCTTCGGCACCGCGCCGATGATCGCCCTGGGCTGCAAGTACCTGCGCATCTGCCACCTGAACAACTGCGCCACCGGCGTAGCGACCCAGAACGACAAGCTGCGCAAGGATCACTACATCGGTACCGTCGACATGGTGGTGAACTTCTTCACCTACATCGCCGAGGAAACCCGTGAATGGCTGGCCAAGCTGGGCGTGCGCAGCCTGGGCGAACTGATCGGGCGGACCGACCTGCTGGAAATGCTCCCGGGTGAAACCGAGAAGCAGAAACACCTCGACCTCAGCCCGCTGCTGGGCAGCTCGCACGTGCCGGCCGACAAGCCGCAGTTCTGCGAGGTCGACCGCAACCCGCCATTCGACCAGGGCGTGCTGGCCGAGAAGATGGTGCAGATGGCCCTTCCGGCCATCCGCGACCTCAGCGGCGGCGAGTTCGAACTGGACATCTGCAACTGCGACCGTTCCATCGGCGCGCGGATTTCCGGCGAGATCGCCCGCCTGCACGGCAACCAGGGCATGGCCAAGGCACCGGTGACCTTCCGCTTCAAGGGCACCGCGGGCCAGAGCTTCGGCGTGTGGAACGCCGGTGGCCTGAACATGCACCTGGAAGGTGACGCCAACGACTACGTCGGCAAGGGCATGACCGGTGGCAAGCTGACCATCGTGCCGCCTGCCGGCAGCCCGTTCGCCACCCAGGACAGCGCCATTGTCGGCAACACCTGCCTGTACGGCGCCACTGGCGGCAAGCTGTTCGCCGCCGGTACCGCGGGCGAGCGTTTCGCCGTGCGCAACTCCGGTGCCCACGCCATCGTCGAAGGCACCGGCGATCACTGCTGCGAATACATGACCGGTGGTTTTGTCTGCGTCCTGGGCAAGACCGGCTACAACTTCGGCTCCGGCATGACGGGCGGTTTCGCCTACGTGCTGGACATGGACAACAGCTTCGTCGACAAGCTGAACCATGAACTGGTGGAAATCCAGCGGATCACCGGCGAGGCGATGGAGGCTTACCGCAGCCATCTGCACCGCGTGCTGACCGAGTACGTCGAGGAAACCGGTAGTGAATGGGGCCGTGAGCTCTGGGAAAACCTGGACGACTACGTTCGTCGCTTCTGGCTGGTCAAGCCGAAGGCGGCGAACCTGAAGAACCTGTTGTCCAGCACCCGGGCCAACCCGCAATAAAGCAGCTGCAAGTGGCAAGCCTCAAGCTGCAAGAAAAGCAGTGCGAGGTTTGCCGGGCATAAGTGATCGACTTGCGGCTTGCAGCTTATAGCTTGCAGCTGCTGTAAAGAGGTTTTGAAAAATGGCTGAACGTCTGAGTAATGACTTCCAGTTCATCGAAGTCGGGCGCAAGGATCCGAAGAAGAAGCTGCTGCGCCAGCGCAAGAAAGAGTTCGTGGAAATCTACGAGCCTTTCAAACCCCAGCAATCGTCGGAGCAGGCCCACCGCTGCCTGGGTTGCGGCAACCCGTATTGCGAGTGGAAGTGCCCGGTCCACAACTTCATCCCCAACTGGCTGAAGCTGGTCTCGGAAGGCAACATCCTCGCCGCGGCGGAGCTGTCGCACCAGACCAACACCCTGCCTGAAGTCTGCGGCCGCGTATGCCCGCAGGACCGTCTGTGCGAGGGTGCCTGCACCCTGAACGACGGCTTCGGCGCAGTGACCATCGGCTCGGTGGAGAAGTACATCACCGATACCGCCTTCGCCATGGGCTGGCGTCCGGACATGTCCAAGGTCAAGCCGACCGGCAAGCGCGTCGCCATCATCGGCGCCGGTCCTGCGGGTCTCGGCTGTGCCGACATCCTGGTGCGCGGCGGCGTGACCCCGGTGGTGTTCGACAAGAACCCGGAAATCGGTGGCCTGCTGACCTTCGGCATCCCCGAGTTCAAGCTGGAGAAGACCGTGCTGAGCAATCGCCGCGAAGTCTTCAGCGGCATGGGCATCGAGTTCCGCCTCAACACCGAGGTGGGCAAGGACGTGACCATGGAACAGCTGCTCGCCGAGTACGACGCCGTGTTCATGGGCATGGGCACCTACACCTACATGAAGGGCGGTTTCCCGGGCGAAGACCTGCCGGGCGTGCATGACGCGCTGGACTTCCTGGTGGCCAACGTCAACCGCAACCTGGGCTTCGAGAAGTCGCCGGAAGACTTCGTCGACATGAAGGGCAAGAAGGTCGTGGTCCTCGGCGGCGGCGACACCGCGATGGACTGCAACCGCACCTCCATCCGCCAGGGCGCCAAGGCCGTGACCTGCGCCTACCGCCGCGACGAGGCGAACATGCCCGGCTCGCGCAAAGAGGTGAAGAACGCCAAGGAAGAAGGCGTGAAGTTCCTCTACAACCGCCAGCCGATCGCCATCGTCGGTGAAGACAAGGTCGAAGGCGTCAAGGTGGTCGAGACCCGTCTCGGCGAGCCGGATGCCCGTGGCCGTCGCAGCCCCGAGCCGATCCCGGGTTCCGAGGAGATCATCCCGGCCGACGCCGTGGTCATCGCCTTCGGTTTCCGTCCGAGCCCGGCGCCATGGTTTGAGCAGTTCGGCATCCAGACCGACAGCCAGGGCCGCGTCGTCGCACCGGAGAAAGGCAAGTTCAAGCACCAGACCAGCAACCCGAAGATCTTCGCCGGTGGCGACATGGTCCGCGGTTCCGACCTGGTGGTGACGGCGATCTTCGAAGGCCGTAACGCGGCGGAAGGGATCCTCGACTACCTGGGCGTCTGATACACGCCTCCTGGGCGTAACAACAAAAACTATTGACCCAGGGCATCCTGATAGACAAAAGGCACGGTAACCACCGTGCCTTTTCTTTGTCCGTCTGAGAAAATGCCCGCACTTTTTTTCCGGATGCCGACATGACTGCCTTGAAGAATGATCGTTTCCTCCGTGCCCTGCTCAAGCAACCCGTAGACGTCACCCCCGTGTGGATGATGCGCCAGGCCGGCCGCTACCTGCCGGAATACCGTGCCAGCCGTGCCAAGGCCGGTGATTTCATGAGCCTGTGCATGAACCCGCAATTCGCCTGCGAAGTGACCCTGCAGCCGCTGGACCGCTACCCGCTGGACGCCGCGATCCTCTTCTCCGACATCCTCACCATCCCCGACGCCATGGGCCAGGGCCTGTACTTCGAGACCGGCGAAGGCCCGCGCTTCAAGAAAGTGGTCAGCAGCCTGGCCGACATCGAAGCCCTGCCGATCCCTGATCCGCAGAAGGACCTCGGCTACGTCATGGACGCGGTCAGCACCATCCGCCGCGAGCTGAATGGCCGCGTGCCACTGATCGGTTTCTCCGGCAGCCCGTGGACCCTGGCCACCTACATGGTCGAAGGCGGCTCGTCGAAAGACTTCCGCAAGACCAAGGCCATGCTCTACGACAACCCGCAAGCCATGCACCTGCTGCTGGACAAGCTGGCGCAGTCGGTTACCTCCTACCTCAACGGCCAGATCCAGGCCGGTGCGCAGGCGGTGCAGATCTTCGACACCTGGGGCGGCAACCTCTCGGCGGCGGCCTACCAGGAATTCTCCCTGGCCTACATGCGCA
Source organism: Pseudomonas ulcerans (assembly GCF_036324125.1). Taxonomy (NCBI): domain Bacteria; kingdom Pseudomonadati; phylum Pseudomonadota; class Gammaproteobacteria; order Pseudomonadales; family Pseudomonadaceae; genus Pseudomonas; species Pseudomonas ulcerans. The sequence continues at coordinate 209,937 of NZ_JAZDQN010000005.1, forward strand.
AGATCGTCAGCGGCCTGATCCGCGAACACGAAGGCCGCAAGGTGCCGGTGATCCTCTTCACCAAGAACGGCGGCCTGTGGCTGGAAAGCATCGCCGAAGCCGGTGCCGACGCGCTGGGCCTGGACTGGACCTGCGAGATCGGCGACGCCCGCCGCCGCGTCGGCGACAAGGTGGCACTGCAGGGCAACATGGACCCGACCGTACTCTACGCCAAGCCCGAGGCCATCCGTGCCGAAGTGGCGCGTATCCTTGCCAGCTACGGCCAGGGCACTGGCCATGTGTTCAACCTCGGCCACGGAATCACCCCGGAAGTCGACCCCGAGCATGCCGGTGTGTTCATCAATGCGGTGCATGAGTTGTCGGCGCAGTATCACGCGTAAGTTCAACGCGGCATGACCAAGCCCCGGGTATCGATCCTGTCGATGCCCGGGGCTTTTCATTCGGTGCTCACGCCAAGTCCTTCCAGGTACGGTTGCGACTGGTCGCGAGGCACGTAGAAAAACACCTGATCCGGATGAGTCAACTCGACCCTGACCACTGGAACGAACTTGCCCGTGGCCCGGATGAAGTTGTCTTGCATATGCCGTGCATGCTCGAGGTTTTGGTAGCCGGGCACATCCATGTAATACAGCGCTTCAAGGGGCAGTTGCTCTGGCACGTCCTGTGGCCAGGGAGCGATGACCACTTCGTTCCACAGCCGTCGCTCGGAAGGGTTCGGGAAGTGTTCACGGACCTCGATGTTGAACTGGAACCAATGTGCCGTTGGCTCGAAGTAGCAGGCGTTGCGGCGCCCGTGCTCAGCGAAGTGAGCCTGCCAGGTGGGAAGATCGACTACGCCGCTGAGGTGGCAGGGCAAGGGAAACTGCTGGCTGGCGCAGCTCTGGGGACGGATATCGCTGGCTGCATCCGACGGGAACACGCAACGGATAGCGAGGGGCTGCTCAGCCGGGGCACCCTGCTCGCGCATGATCAGTCCTGCACCGCCGGGGAGAATCTCGTTGCCGACATCGGCACGGAGATAGATGAAGGACACGCCGTTGCGATCAATATCCTTCTGGCTGGGATTCCAGAAGGTCGGATCTGACCATTCGCGGACGTAGCGAGCCAGTACCCCGTTGCAATTGATGGCGGCGCTACCATCCGTGCACTCGGGGCGGATATCGTCGAAGCGTTGCTGCAGGCGTATCACTACACTGGGCCCCGGGTCGTCTGCGGCGATGGCGGGGCGGGGATGCAAACCTGGCAGGGCGACCAGCAGCAGGAAAAGGTAGCGAGCGAAGGCCGGAATCATGGGGGTGTCCTCGTGGTCGAGGAGCTCATCAGGCCATGAGGATCGTGGTTGGCACAACTGACAGAAATATCAGGTGCGGCGTGCGTTTAAGCTTGAATTCAGCCTCCCCGGGTAACCTGATCCCATCAAAACCTGCCAAGGATCAGAACCATGAAAACCCGTTATCTCGCCTTCGTTCTCGCCCCTCTGTTCAGCACTGCGGCACTGGCCGCTGGCACCGGCTATACCGGCCCTGGCGCGCAATCGGTGACCACCGTGGCCGCGGCCAACGATGCCGCCGACGACACCCCGGCGGTGCTGACCGGCTACGTGATCAAGAAGGTCAACAACGACGACAAGTACGAGTTCAAGGACAACACCGGCACCATCACCGTCGAGATCGACAACGAGGACCTGCCGCCGGTGGCGTTCAACGACAAGACCAAGGTCAAGCTGACCGGCGAGGTGGAGAAGCACCTGATGTCGCGGGAGATCGATGTGGATGTGGTCGAGATCGTTAACTGATCCGAAGGCCTCATCGCTGGCAAGCCAGCTCCCACAGGTACTGCTCATGACTCAAGATGTGCAGTGACCCTGTGGGAGCTGGCTTGCCAGCGATGCTTTTCAAGCGGTTTTCGGCGGCAGCCTGCTCAGATGCAGCGCGACAACGAGGGCAATCACCAGCAACGATCCGATAAATACCCCGATCCCGTTCCACCCGCCGTAATGCCAGGCCACCCCGCCCGCCGTCCCCGCCACGCTCGACCCCGCGTAGTAACTGAACAGGTACAGCGACGAAGCCTGTCCCTTGGCCTTGAACGCCCGCCGGCCGATCCAGCTGCTGGCCACCGAGTGGGCGCCGAAGAAGCCGAAGGTGAACACCAGCATGCCGATGATCACCAGCGGCAGGGCCGTGAACAGGGTCAGCAGCATGCCGCTGAACATCAGCACGATGGTGCCCCAGAACACCCGGCGCCGGCCCAGCTTGTCGGCCAGTGCGCCGATCTGCGCCGAGCTGTAGATGCCCGACAGGTAGACGATCGACAGCAAGCCCACCAGCGCCTGGCTCATGTGATACGGCTCGGCCAGCAAGCGATAGCCGATGTAGTTGAACAACGTGACGAAGGCGCCCATCAGCAGGAAGGCTTCGAGGAACAACCACGGCAGCCCGGCATCGCGAAAATGCAGGACGAAACCGTCCAGCAGGCTGCGCGGGTTCATCGAGCGCGAGCGGAAGTTGCGCGACTCCGGGAGGATCTTCCAGAACACCGCCGCCGCGATCAGGGCCAGGCCGCCGATCACCAGCATCGCCGTGTGCCAGCTGACGAAATCGATCAGCACCCCGGTGATCAGCCTACCGCTCATCCCGCCAATGGCGTTGCCGCCGATATACAGGCCCATGGCCAGGCCGATGTGCTGCGGATGAATCTCTTCGCTCAGGTAGGTCATCGCCACCGCCGCCAGCCCGCTCAGCGACAGCCCCACCAGCGCACGCATGGCCAGCACGCCTTCCCAGGTCGGCATCAAGGCACTGGCGAGGGTACTGAGGGCTGCGCAGAACAGGGCGAAGACCATCACCGGCTTGCGCCCGATCCGGTCGGAAATCGGCCCGGTGATCAGCAGCCCGAAGGCCAGCAAGCCGGTGGACACCGACAGCACCAGGCTGCTCTGCGCCGCATTGATGGAAAAGTCCCGGGACAGCAGTGGCATCATCGGCTGCACGCAGTAGAGCAGGGCGAAGGTGGCGAAGCCGCCGCAGAACAGCGCCAGCACCGTGCGCATGAAAGCCGGGGTGCCTTTCTCGATCCAGGTTTCTTGCAGGGTGGCCGCGATATCGGCCTGGGGTGCGGGGGGCAGATCGTGGGCGTGTGGCGCTACAGCAGTTTTCACAGGAGACCTCGGCCGGGTAGGGCGACTGCAAAAAAGCATATAGCTGGCTAACGTTCATTTCCAATATATTGTTCGACCCGTTTAAGACGTTTCACGACTCAATGGAGCGACCATGGAATTGCGTCACCTGCGGTACTTCATCGCCGTTGCCGAGGAACTGCACTTTGGCCGCGCCGCAGAGGCGCTGGGGATTTCCCAGCCGCCGCTGAGCCAGCAGATCCAGGCCCTGGAGCAGGAACTGGGGGCCCGCCTGTTCGACCGCACCAACCGACGGGTGGCGCTGAGCGAAGCCGGCCGGCTGTTTCTCGAAGAGGCCCGCCAGGTGCTGGCCCAGGTGGACAAGGCGGCGGATGTGGCGCGCCGCGCGCAGTTGGGCGAACTGGGCGAAATGAAGATCGGCTTCACCTCGTCGGCACCCTTCAATTCCAGCATTCCCAAGGCCATCTACAGCTTTCGCCAGCGCTTCCCGGCGGTGCACCTGAACCTGCAGGAAATGAGCAGCCGCGATGTTGCAGACGCCCTGCTCGACGAAAGCATCGAGGTCGGCCTGATGCGGCCCTTGCCGCTGCCGGATTCGCTGGTGGCCACCGAACTGTTCCGCGAGCCGCTGGTGGCGGTGCTGAACGCCGATCATCCGCTGGCGCAGGGCTCGGAAAAGGGCCTGCACCTGTCCGCGCTGGCCAACGAACCCTTCGTGTTCTTCCCGCGCAGCTACGGCAGCGGCCTGCATGCGCAGTTGCTGAGCCTGGCGCGGGCAGCCGGGTTCACCCCGCATTTCTCGCAGGAGGCGGGTGAGGTGATGACCATCATCGGTCTGGTGTCGGCGGGGTTGGGGGTGTCGGTGCTGCCGGCGTCATTCCAGCGCATGCGAATCGACGGGGTGGTCTATCGCACGCTGCTGGATGCCGACGCCGACACTGCGGTGTGGCTGGTACAGCGGCGCGAGCCAGGCTCGGCGATGGCCGGAGCCTTCGTCGAGCTGCTGACCCGCAAGGCGTGAATCCAGTCAGTCGACGTGGGCGAGCTCGCCTCGCAGGGCCACGCTGGCAACCAGGGTGCCGGCGCGGCACTGGAATTTCTCGGTGTCCTTGTAGACATCGCGCTTGCTGACGCTGGCGATGTTGATCACCGCGTTGGCATCGGCTTCCTTGGCGGCTTTCTGCAGGGTTGCCAGTGCCGATTGCAGCGCCCAGTAGCAGGCTTCTTCATCGGACTTGTTCGAACCGTTGGTCTTGCGGCTGGTGCTCACCGGCTGCAGGGAGCGCACCTGGTTCGGCAGGGCTTGCCCGGCGAGGTAGAAGGTCACGCTGCCGTCGAGCAGGCCGGCGTCGGTGGCGCGTTTCACGCCTTCGCGGAAGCTCAGCAGGGTCGCGCCATCGACGCCCTGGTTGATGATCCCGAGGTTGCTGACGCGCTCCACCGTGGGGTCGAACTGCAACTGCTTGAGGATGTTGTCGCGCAGGTTGTTCACCCAGCGGTTGTAGTTGCCGTGGATCTTGCCGTCCTTGTAGTCCAGGCCCCAGCTGCTGCGGTAGTTGATCTGGAACGAGGTCGGGGTGTAGGGAATGTCGACCTCGGCGTGGTGCTTGCCGCGAACGGTCAGTGCCGCCTTGACCATGCCCGGACGCACCGATTGCACGATCCACTGGCGGTCGTGGGCGGCGGTGACGATGGCGCGGCTCATCTGGTCGTTGGTGAAGTTGAGGTCCTTGGAGAAGTCTTCACGGGCGTTGTACACGGGTTTGCTGGTACAGCCGCCCAGCACCAGGGCCAGGGCCAGCAGGGTTGCGATGCGATGCATCCGGATCATTCCTTTCACTCCGAAGTGGTTGTCGAAATCAGGACCAGCGGCGGAAGATCAACGAGGTGTTGACCCCACCGAAGGCGAAGTTGTTGCTCATCACGTATTGGTTTTCGAGGCTGCGGAACTCGCCGCAGAGGTAGTCCAGCTCGCCGCAGCGTGGGTCGACGTGGTTCAGGTTGAGGGTGTGCACGTAGCGGTCGCTGTTCATCATCTCGATGCTGAACCAGGCTTCCAGCGCGCCACAAGCACCCAGGGTGTGACCGAGGAAGCTCTTCTGTGAACTGATCGGCATCCGCGGTCCGAACAGGCTGCTGGTGGCCAGGGTCTCGGCGATGTCGCCCTGTTCGGTGGCGGTGCCGTGGCCGTTGACGTAGCCGATGGCGTCCGGCGCCAGGTCGGCATCCTCCAGGGCCAGTTCCATCGCCCGGCGCATGGTCGCCTGCTCGGGACGGGTGGTGTGCTGGCCGTCGGCGTTGCTGCCGAAGCCGACGATCTCTGCGTAGATGTGCGCGCCACGGGCCAGGGCATGTTCCAGCTCTTCGAGCACCAGCATGCCGGCGCCCTCGCCGATCACCAGGCCGTCACGGCCACTGTCGTAGGGGCTCGGGGTCTGCTGCGGGGTGTCGTTCTTCAGGCTGGTGGCGTACAGGGCGTCGAACACCATGGCCTCGGTGGGGCACAGCTCTTCGGCGCCGCCGGCGAGCATCAGTGGCAGGCGGCCGAACTTGATCGCTTCATAGGCATAGCCGATGCCCTGGCTGCCGCTGGTGCAGGCGCTGGACGTGGGGATCAGCCGCCCGGTGAGGCCGAAGAAGATGCTGATATTGGCCGCGGTGGTGTGCGGCATCATGCGCACGTAGGAGTTGGCGTTGAGGCCCTCGGCCACCGAGTTGAGCAGCATGTTGCCGAACGCCTTGATCTCGTCGGTGCTGCCGGTGGACGAGCCGCAGGCCACGCCCATGCGCCCGTCGCGGATCGAAGGGTCGTCGAGCAGGCCGGCGTCGCGCAGGGCGTTCTGCGAGGCGGCGACCGCCAGCCGCGAGACCCGGCCCATGCTGCGCAACTGCTTGCGGGTCCAGCTGGACGGCACGGCGAAGTCATCCACCGGCCCGGCCAGGCGGGTGTTCAGTTCTTCGAAACGGTCCCATTCGTCCATGCGCCGGATGCCGCTGCGGTTGGCGGCGAAGTTGCCGGCGATGGTCGCCCAGTCGCTGCCCAGGGCGGTGATGCCGGCCATGCCGGTAACGACCACGCGCTTCATCAGCACAGCCCTCCGTTGACCGCCAGGACCTGGCGGGTGATGTAGGCGGCCTCGGCGGACATGAGGAAGTTCACCGCGCCGGCGACTTCCTCGGGGGTGCCCATGCGCTGCGCCGGGATCATCTTCATCAGCTCTTCCACTGGCACGTGCTCGTCGAGCATGGCGGTGTCGATCAGGCCGGGGGCCACGCAGTTGACGGTGATCCTGCGCTTGCCCAGCTCGATGGCCAGGGCCTTGGCCGCGCCGATCACGCCGGCCTTGGAGGCGCTGTAGTTGACCTGCCCGCGGTTGCCGATCAGCCCGGACACCGAGGTGATGCAGACGATGCGCCCGGCCGCGCGGCGGCGGATCATCGGCATCATCACCGGGTGCAGGACGTTGTAGAAGCCGTCGAGGTTGGTGCGCAAGACCTGGTCCCAGTCTTCCTCGGTGAGGGCCGGGAAGGCGCCGTCACGGGTCAGGCCGGCGTTGCACACCACGCCGTAGTAGGCGCCGTGGGTTTCCACGTCATCGCTGAGGATCGCCGCGCAGGCGGCGCGGTCAGCCACGTCGAACTGCAGGACCCGGGCCTGCCGGCCCAGGCCGCGGACTTCATCGGCCACCGCATCGGCCTCCATGCGGCCGCTGCGGCAGTGCAGCACCAGGTCGAAGCCGGCGCGGGCCAGGCGCAGGGCGATGGCGCGGCCGATGCCACGGCTGGAACCGGTGACCAGGATGGTGTCGGTCATTGTGGGGACTCCTCGACGCCCGCTTCGGCCAGGTAATCGGCGACCTGCGGCGGGCGGAAAACATTCAGGCGGGCCGTGGCGTGCAGCCCCGGTCCGTACAGGTGGCATTCGAACACGCCCATGCCGTTCTCGTCTTCCAGCGAGCGCAGGGCATGGATGCGCAGTGGCGCGCCAGCCGGGAAGTGCTCGACGTCGCACTCGAACTTGCGCGTGCCGAGCAGGAAGCCCAGCTCCACCGCCTTGCCCTGCTGGCGCGCACGGCAGCCGGCGTAGGCGGCGACGGTCTGGGCCATCAGCTCGATGCCGACCCAGGCCGGCAGGCTGCCGTCGGGACGGTTGAACAGGCCGCCGGGACGCACGGTGAGGTGGGCGTGGATCTGCTCGTCGTCGAACGACTCGATCCCGTCGATCAGGATCATGTCGCCGGCATGGGGCAGGAGTTCGGCCAATGGCCAGGCAATCATGGGGTGTCTCCGAGAATCAGGCTGACGTTGTTGCCACCGAAGGCGAACGAGTTGCTCATCAGGTAGCGCGAGCCGTCGGCGGGCAGGCGCTGGCTGCCGGCGATCAGGTTGAGCGTGGCGAGCGCCGGGTCGGCCTGGCCGTCCCAGAGATGCGGCGGTAGCCGGCCGTCGGCCAGGGCCAGCCAGCAGAACGCGGCTTCCAGGGCGCCGGCGGCGCCGAGGGTGTGGCCGGTCATGGGCTTGGTCGAGGAACAGGCCAGGCCGGCACCGAACAGCTCGTTGACGGCGATGCTCTCCATGGCGTCGTTGTGCCGGGTCGCGGTGCCGTGGAGGTTCAGGTAATCGATCTGCGCCGCCTGCAGGCCGGCATGCGCCAAGGCCTCGCGCATCGCCCGCAGGGCCCCGGCCCCGCTTGGGTCGGGGGCGGAGATATGGTGGGCGTCGGAGCTGGCGCCGGCGCCGAGCAAGGCCGCGGTGGTGCCCTCGGCATTGGCTTCGCGGGTCATCAGGAACACCGCGGCGGCCTCGCCGATATTGATCCCGTCGCGGTTGACCGAGAACGGGTTGCAGCGCGCCGGGCTCACCGCTTCCAGGGCGGTGAAGCCGTTCAGGGTGAGCCTGCACAGGCTGTCGACGCCGCCGCAGATCACTGCGTCGCAGAGGTTCAGGTCGAGCAGGCGACGGGCGCTGATCAGGGCACGGGCGCCGGAGGTGCAGGCGGTGGAAATCACATAGGCCGGACCGCCCAGGCCCAGCCAGCTGGCGAGGAAGGCCGCCGGCGCGCCGAGGGCCTGCTGGGCGTAGTTGTAGCTGGTCGGGAAGCGGCCCTGGTGCAGGTGCTCGGCGATGCCCTGGCTGGCCTCCTCGATGCCCGAGGTGCTGGTGCCGAGGACGACGCCGACGCGCTGGGCGCCGAAGCGGGCGATGGCCTCGCGCAGCGCTGTTTCGATCTGGGTGCAGGCCTGGTGCAGCAGCTGGTTGTTGCGGCTGTGGCGGTCCGCGAGATCCGCCGGCAAGGGCGGCAACTCACCGGCGACCGCGCCGACGATCACCTGCTTCTCCGGGACCCAGCCCGCTTCGGCACGCATGCCGGAGGCGTCGCCGGCGAACAGGCGGCGGCTGACTTCGGCCTGGCCGCGCCCCAGGGCACAGACCAGGCCCAGGGCGTTGAGGTAAGCGGTCATTGTCGGTTCTCGCCGGGCAAGGGGGTGACTTGATAACGCAGCCCTTGCTGCAGATTCAAGGTGAAGTCGTCGGCCTGGCGGTAGCTGACCTGCCAGCGCTCGCCGAGCCAGCGCCGATTATCCTGCTGGCGCGCCGCCGGATAAAGCGCCGTCAGGCGCTCCGCCGGGGTCAGGGCGAAGAGCACGGCGGCGAACAGCTCCCGGGCCGCCGGGTTGGGGGGCAGCAGGCCGTCGGCCTGCCAGCTGCCGTCCTGCAGCAACTGGCGGGCCTGGGGAATGCCCAGCAGGTCGAGCAGCGACCAGCGCAGGCGGTGCTCTTCGCGCTGGATCACCAGCAGCCAGTCCTGGCTTTGCCCGGCCTGTTCGCGCTGCACGTGCAGGGTCATCGGCAGTTGCAGCGGTGGCAGTTGCTCGGGCAGCGGCGGCTTGCCGGCGCAGGCGCCGAGGATCAGGCAGGTGAACAGCAGCAACAGGCGTTTCATGGCGCATCCAGTGGCTTGCGCGCCACTACGTTGACCAGGGTTTCCTCGCGCTGGCCGGGCGGTGGCGGCTTGCGCAGGCCGAAGCGCTCCAGCAGGCCGAAGTCCTTGGAACGGCTCCACCACAGGTAGGGATAGGAGACATTGCCCTCGCCGAATTCGAAGCCCTGGTCACGCAGCATCTGCAGGTAACCCTCGGCGCTCTTCTGCACGTGCATCGGATGGCGGAACAGCCAGCGGATCACCCAGGTATCGATATAGGCCTCGGTGGACTCGGCGAACAGCAGGTAGCCACCGGGCTTGAGCACCCGCCAGAACTCGGCCAGGGCCTTTTCCTGTTCCACCAGGTGGTGGAAGGTCTGGTGGCAGAACAGCAGGTCGACGCTGGCGTCGGCAAATTGCAGCTGGGCGCAGTCGCTGCCCTTCAGTTCGACCTTCAGGCCCTGGTTCACCGCCTCGGCGCCGCTGCACTCCAGGCTGTGCGGATCGGCGTCGGTGCCGAGCAGCCGGCCCGGCTTGAACACCTGGTGCAAATGGCGGAACGAGCGGCCCTGGCCGCAGCCGACGTCGAGCAATACAGGCGCCTGCGGCGGCTCTTCGTCGAACAGGCGACGCAGGTCGTTGATCGCCACCCGCAGCACGTGGTGTTGCCAGGTGTGGCTGCGCAGGAACCAGAAGCCGAAGCGGGTTTCTTCGACGTAGGTGTCGCTCAGGAAGCGTGATTCGCTCATGCCTCGGCCCTCGCGCAGACTTCGGCGAGCATGCGCAGGCGCCGCCTGGGTTCGCTGACGAAGGGGTTGCGCTGGTCCCAGGCATAGCCGGCGAGGATCGAACTGATCATGGCGCGGATCTCCTCGGAGGCCTCCGGGTGGTAGATCACGTCCTGGAAGCTGCCGTCGTACCAGCCCTCCACGTAGCAGCGGAAGGTGTCCACGCCGCGCTTGAGCGGAGTGGCGAACTCGCTTTCCCAGTCCACCGCTTCACCCTGCAACTGGCGGTGCAGGACGCCGGCGGCCATGCTCGCCGAACGCATGGCGATGGTCACCCCGGAAGAGAACACCGGGTCGAGGAATTCCGCAGCATTGCCGAGCAGGGCGAAGCCCGGGCCGTGCAGGGCCTTCACGTTGGCCGAGTAGCCGCCGATGCTGCGCGCCGGGGTGTCCCACACGGCGTTCGCCAGCACCTTCGACAGGCTTGGGGTCTGGGCGACGAAGCCTTTCAGGCAGGCATCCAGGTCGGCCGGGGCATTGGCGTAGTGCTCCGCCGCAGCGACCACGCCGAGGGAGCAACGGCCATCGCTGAAGGGGATGGTCCAGAACCAGATGTCACGGTGCTGCGGGTGAGTGGTGATGAGGATCTTGTTGCGGTCGAAGCCCGGGTGCTCGATGCGGTCCTCGATATGGGTGAACACGGCCTGGCGCACCGGGAAGCTCGATGGCGCCTCCAGATCCAGCAGGCGCGGCAGCACGCGGCCGTAGCCACTCGCGTCGAGGACGAAGCGGGCCTCGACCAGATACTCGCTGCCATCCAGCCGGCGCACCCGCACCTGTGGACGCTCGCGCGCGAAGTCGGCAGCGACGATCTCTTCTTCATAGCGGATTTCCACGCCCTGCAGGGCGGCCTGGTCGGCCAGCAACTGGTCGAAGCGGGCGCGTTGCACCTGGAAGGTGGTCGGCCGGCCCTGGCTGAAGGTCTGGCCGAAATCGAAGGCGCTGTATTCCTCGCCCCAGGCGAAGGCGGCGCCGTTCTTCAGCTGGAAGCCGGCCTCCAGCAGGGCGTCGAGCATGCCCGCTTCCTCGACGAAGTCGATGCAGTGCGACAGCAGGCTTTCGCCGATGGAGAAGCGCGGGAAGCGCTGGCGTTCGATGATCAGTACATCGTGACCCTGGCGCTTGAGCAGCGCCGCGGCGATGGCGCCGGACGGGCCGGCGCCGATCACCAGGACCTGCCGTTGTTGCAATTCAGTGTTCGGCATGTGGCCTCCGTGCCGTGGTAAGGGTGTTCAGTGGAATTCGGTGCAGCCCGGCCAGTGCGGGCATCAGGGTCGCGATCAGGCTCATCAGCATCAGCGCGAAGTACAGCGCCGGGCTGATCAACTGCTGTTGCAGGAGCAGGTTGAGGAAAACGATCTCGCTCAGGCCGCGGATGTTCAGCAGCAGGTTCTCGCGCCAGCGGCTGGCACCGGGGAACGAGGGTTCGGCCCACTTCAGGCCGAGCCAGTTGCCGAGCATCTTGCTGATGATCGGCAGTGCCACCAGGGCGGCCAGTTGCCCCAGGTCGAGGTGCTGCAGCAGGTGCTGGAAGTCGATCTGGACGATGCCGAAGGTGATGATCAGCGGGATCGCCACACCCTGCTGCAGGCGCTTGATCCAGAGGGCTGGCAACGGCAGGCGCAGCGGCACCTTGAGCCAGGCCAGGCAGGCCATGTAGCCGATGCCGAGGATCAGGGCGTTGAGCCTGTAGTGCTCGGCGACGAACAGCAGGGCGAGAAAGGTCAGGCCGAACAGCCAGGGTCGGCGCAGGCCGACCAGGTACATCGGCAGCGGTACGCAGGCGGCCAGCAGCGGCCAGGCCAGGCTCATGGGTGCGAGGCTGCCCTGGCCCAGGCCGAACAGCAGCCAGCAGAGCAGGTCGATGCCGATCGCCACCTGCATCAGCCGGCGGGTGGCGGCGGGCGGATAGTCGATGTTGCGCAGGTACAGGTAGAGCACCGGCACGGCGGTGATGGCGAATACCAGGCCGAGGGCCAGGGCGCTCAGCCAGGATTGTCCGGGCAGCAGCAGGACAGCGCAGGCCAGGCCGCAGGCGAAGGGCACGAGGAAGCTGGGCAGGGCGATCTTCAGGCTCTGGCGATCGACCTTGAGGTCGACCACATCGGACAGGATATGACCCAGCAGCAGGGCGAAGCTCAGGCCATAAAGGGTCTTCAGCCAGGACGGCGCGACCAGTTCGGCACCGCTCAGTTGCCAGTGCGGTTCGACCCAGAACAGCATCAGCAGCGGCAGGCCGAGGGTCGCCAGCAGCAGGTGGCTGACGATGTTGATCAGGCCCAGGCGGCGACCGATTTCCCCGGCGATAAGGAACAGCGCAAGGGCCAGGCCCCAGAACAGCACGATGCTCAAGCCCGCGTCTCCCTGTGGCGTGGCGCGGCCCAGGGGGCCAGGGCGAAGCTGAAGACCAGGCCGAGGCTGACGGCCAGGCCGAAATTGCTCACCGCCGGCGTGCTGGACACCGCCAGCAGGCCGAACGACAACCAGGTGGTGACAGCGGCCAGCAGGGTGCCCAGCAGGCTGACCGCAGCGCCGCCGATCTGCTCGTGCATGAGGATCGCGTAGTCGACGCTGATCGCCGTCACCAGCAGCAGGCCGAACAGGCTGAACAGGGTCAGCGGCTGCCCCAGCCAGCCCAGGCTGGCCAGGCTGCACAGCGCCGCCAGCAGTGGCAGGGCGACGATGCGCACGGCGCCGCCGAAGCCGAAGGGCACCACCAGCAAAGCGACGATCAGCGCGCAGGACAACAGCTTCAGCTCCGCCGCGCTGACCTGGGTGGCGGCGAACAACTGGTTCAGTTCGCCGAGGCGGTCCACCAGTTGCACGCCCTCCAGGCCCTCGGCCTGTTGCCGCAGGACGCCCGCGTCGCTCAGGCCCTGCAGGCTGACGATGGCGGCGACGCCGTTGGCATCAGCGCCCAGCCACAGTGGGCGGAAGGCTTCGCCGAGCGGGCCGGCGAGGACCTGGTCGATGGTCTGCGTCGGCAGGGCCTGTAATTGCGCCAGCTCGGCATCAAGGGCGCTCTGCGGCACGCCGCCGGCCAGCAGGGGCTGCCAGTGGGCGGGCAGGCGGGCCAGGGCGGCGCGGGTCTTGTCCTGCTCGGCAGGGCTGGCGAGCAACTGGTCGAGGGCCATGTAGCCCTTCAGGTGGCCGGCGGCAACCTGTAGGTCAAGGCGTTCGCCGAGGCTGCGCAGGCGCTCGAGCAACTGGCCCTGATCGCGGGCGCGCACCAGGTAGAACTGGCTGGTGGGCTGGTAGCCGGTGATCCGCGCCACGGCCATGGCTTCTTCCTGCAGCTGCGGCGGGCTGGCGACCCACTGGCGCACGTCGTTGCGGTTCTGCAGGTGCCACAGGCCGCCGATGCAGAACAGCGCCAGCAGCCCCGGCAATACCACGGCCGGCAGCCGCTGCAGCAGGCGCACGCGCAGGTTCACCAGCGTTTCGGCGATACGCAGCGGCCACTGCGCCGGTTGCAGGTCGATGTTCTTCAGCAGTGCCGGCAGCAGGCACACCGAGCCCAGGTAGGCGCCGATCAGTCCGGCGGCGGAGAAGGCGGCGATCTGGGTCAGCGCCGGGAACGGCGTGAAGCCCAGGGCCAGGTAGCCGATGCAACTGGTGGCCAGGCTCAGGCTCAGGCCGGGCAGGGTCTTGCGCACCGCCTGCCAGGTGTTCCACGGGCGCAGGCTCCAGCTTTTCGAGAGGAAGTGCAGCGGATAGTCCACGGCCACCCCGATCAGACTGGAGCCGAGCACCAGGGTCATGACGTGCATCTGGCCGAACAGGGCGATGCACGCGGTGGTGCCGAAGAGCATGCCGATCGGCACCGGGACGAAGGCCAGCAGCACGCGCCAGCGGCGGAAGGCCAGGAGCAGGATCGCCAGGATGCCGAGCGTGGCGCCGCCGCCGATCCAGGTCATCTCGTGGCTGGCCTGGCGCTGGCCGTTGGCGGCGTAGAGCAGGCCGCTGGCAGCCAGCAGGCGGGCGTCCTGTCGTGCCGCCAGGCTACGGCTGCTTTCCAGCAGGTCGGCGACCCGCAGCGGCAGCTTCATGTCGAAGGCATTGCCCTCGGTGCGGGCGCGCAGTAACACCCAGTAGCGGTCGTCGGCCTTGGCCAGCAGGGCGCCGCTGGCGGTATCCAGCTCGATATTGGCCGGGCGTGGCTGGTTGTTCTGGATGCGCCCGGTCAGGCCCAGCCAGTCGTCCTGGCTGGACACCAGGCTGAAGCCGGCGAAGGGGTCGAAGAGGCTTTGCAGGCGTTGCTGGATGAAGGTCTCGGGCGAGTCGGCGAGGGTCGCCCGGTCGGCTCGGGAGAGCATGGCCAGGCGGCCCAGCAGCAGTTGTTCACGCACTGCCGCAAGATCGGTCTGCAGGCTCCACTGGACTTTCTCGAACAGACCGCTGGCCTGCCATGTCCCGGCCAGTTCGCGGGCCAGGTCGATGGCCTTGTCGCGGTCGGCATGGCCCACCAGCACCAGCATCTCGCGGTTGAGCGGTTCCTGCATGCGCTGTTCGGCGCGCTTGACCAGCGGGTCCTGGGTTGCCCCGGGCACCAGCGTCATCAGGTCGGCGGACAGCGCCGGGCCGCGCTGCCACTGCCAGCCGGCCACGACGAGCACACCGAGCAGCAGCACGAGGAACAGGCGCGGCAGCAGGCGCTCAATCGACAAGGTCGTGGCGCTCCGCGTCGGTCAGGGTGCTGCTGGTGCTGGACGGCATGCGCAGCACGGTGCTGTCGCCCTGGGTTTCCAGCAACTGGATACGCTCGACGAACTGCCCGCCGTGAATCTCGATGCGGGTGAAGATCTGCTTGAGCACCAGCGAACGCGGGGTCAGGTCGAGCGTCCAGCCCTTGGCATCGCCTTGCAGGGCCAGCTCGAAGTCGCGCTCCAGGCCGCTGCTGTCGCCCTGCAGCACGGCGAAGAACAGCTTGTTCTGCTCGGTGCCGGCGGTGCGTGTCGGCAGCGCCTGCCAGCCATTGGCGTCGCGACGGGAAATGCCCTGGGCGTTGAGGCGGTAGTCCTGCTTCAGCGGCGTTTGCAGCAGCCACAGCAGGCCATGGTCGCGGGCGAGGACGAACTGGCCGTTGCTGACCAGCGGCTGGGGCAGGGCGCGCAGGTGCTTTTCCTGGATGAACGGGCCCTTGATCACCTCGGGCGCGCTCAGTTGCTTGCGCAGGTCGTCGAGGCCGAAGGCCTGGGCCAGGCCGCAGGCGCAGAGCAGGCCGAGGCCGAGGCCGAGCAGCAGGCGTTTCATGGCAGCACCTTTCATAGAAAAACCATAACCCCTTGATTTAAATGAACCTCGTGGGAGCGAGCTTGCTCGCGAACGGCGGCGAAGCCGTCGCAGAACCTGAGTCCGCAGTTTCCCAGGCAAACCGAAGTGGATGGCTTTGGGGCCGCTTTGCGCCCCTTCGCGAGCAAGCTCGCTCCCACGATCAAGATTGTTCTCTGCGCGACAGCGCAGCCTGAAAGGCTGGGTGAACTCTCATGGCAACACCCGGGCGACGGCGTCGAGCATGACCTGGGGCGAGGCCAGTTGCATCTCGCGGCTGGCGATATGCACTGCGACCTGCACCGAGCTTGCGCGGGTCATGCGTTCGCCGGTGGCGGCGTCGCTGATCAGGTAGTTGATCTTCAGGCGGTTCTCCCACTCCACCAGGCTGGCGCGCACCGTCAGGCGCTGGCCGAAGGTGGCGCCGCGCACGTAGCGCAACTGCAGGTCGATCACCGGCCAGGCATAGCCGGACTCCTGCATCTGCAGGTAGTTGTGGCCCAGGTGGTCGAGCAGCGCACAACGCGCTACTTCCAGGTATTTCACGTAGTGCCCGTGCCAGACCACCAGCATGCTGTCGACATCGAAGAAGGGCACCAGCACTTCGGTGTCGACGTGAAGAACGCCCTGACTACGCATGAAGCCTCCAGTGTTGCTCGGCGATGCGTTGCAGGCAGCGGCGCAGGTCGCTTTCCAGGGCCCGGTCCTCGATCACCGGGGCGAAGTCGTCGAGCAGGGCCCGGTGCATGGCATCCAGCGCAGGCGGCAGCGGCCGGGCATCGGCTTCGCGGTTGCGCAGCCAGACGCCCTGATTGGCCGCCAGCAAGGTCGCGGCGGCCACCTGCTCGGTCAGTTCCAGCACCCGCAGGGCATCGCGGGCGGCGATGGTGCCCATGCTCACCTTGTCCTGGTTGTGGCATTCGGTGGAGCGCGAGAACACGCTGGCCGGCATCGTGTTCTTGAGGGCCTCGGCGGTCCAGGCGCTGGCGCCGATCTGCACGGCCTTGAAACCGTGGTTAATCATCGCGCGGTCGGCCGGGGCGCCGGACAGGTTGCTCGGCAGGCCGTGGTTGTAGCGCACGTCCACCAGCAGGGCGAGCTGCCGGTCCAGCAGGTCGGCGACGTTGGCCACCAGGTTCTTCAGGCTGTCCATGGCGAAGGCAATATGGCCGCCGTAGAAGTGCCCGCCATGCAGGACGCGCTCGGCGTCACCGTCGATGATCGGGTTGTCGTTGGCGCTGTTCAGTTCGGTCTCGATGAAGCCGCGCAGCCAGCCCAGGCTGTCGGCCAGCACGCCGAGCACGTGGGGCGCGCAGCGCAGCGAGTAGCGATCCTGCAGGCGGTGCAGGGGCGCGGTGGGTGCGTCGATGGCCAGGTCCTGGCGCAGCCAGGCGGCAACCTGGGTCTGGCCTGGGTGCGGCTTGGCGGCGAACAGGCGCTCGTCGAAGTGTTCCGGATTGCCTTGCAGGGCCACCACGTTGAGCGCGGTGATGCGCGTGGCGAGCTTGAGCAGGTAGTCGGCGCGGGTCCATGCCAGGCAAGCGAGGCCGGTCATCACGGCGGTGCCGTTCATCAGCGCCAGGGCTTCCTTGGGCCGCAGCACCAACGGCTGCCAGCCCAGCTCGCGATGAACGTCGGCGGACAGGCGGCGCTCGCCGCGGTACAGCACTTCGCGCTCGCCGGACAGGGTCGCGGCCACGTAGGACAGCGGGGTCAGGTCGCCGCTGGCGCCCACCGAGCCTTCCTCCGGGACCACCGGCAGGATGTCGTGCGCGATGAAGGCCTGCAGGCGCTCCAGCAGTTCCACGCGCACCCCGGACACCCCGTGGCACAGCGACTGCAGGCGCGCCGCGAGCAAGGCGCGGGTCGAGGGCTCGTCGAAGACCCGGCCCAGGCCGCAGCCGTGGAAGGTGAACAAATGCCGGGGCAGGGCCTCGACATGCTCCAGCGGCACCGCCACCACGCAGGAATCGCCGTAGCCCGTGGTCACGCCGTAGATCACTCCTTCCTTGTCCAGCAGGGTGTCGAGGAACTGCGCGCCGCGGGCGATGCGCGCGCGGTAGCCGGCATCGTCCTGCAGGCACGATTCGACCTGGCGCTGGGCCAGGGCGTGGATGTCTTCGATCGAAAGCGGCGTCTCGCCGAAGGTTACGGGCTCACGCGGATGCATCGTCATCGTTCTTCCAGAAAGGGTAGAAGTTGAACCACTGCCGCGGCGCTTGCAGGCAGTAGTGGCCGAGGCGCTCGGCGTAGCGCGCGGCATGCTCGGCGATCACCGGGTCGCGCTGGCTGCGTCGCCATTGCACGGCCTCGGCGAAGGGTTCGAGGGTGATCTGGTAGCGGCCCTGGCGCTTGAGGCAGAACAGCAGGTTGACCGGGCACTTGAGCAGCCCGGCCAGCAGCCATGGACCTTGCGGGAAGGCGGCGGGCTGGCCGAGGAAGTCCACCGTCACGGTGCGCGCGCCATGCAGCGGGATGCGGTCGCCGGCGATGGCCAGCCACTCGCCGCGCTCCAGGCGCTGGCTCAGTTGCAGCATGATCGCCGGGTCCAGCTCGCTGACCTGGATCAGGCGCAGGTGGGTCGCGCCGGCCTCGCCCAGCAGGCGGTTGAAGCGCTCTGCGTGGCGGGTGTGCACCAGCACGTTCATGGTCACCTGCTGGCCGATCTCGGCCAGGGCGCGGCACACCTCGAGATTGCCCAGGTGGGCGCCCACCAGCATCTGCCCGCGTTCGCCGCGCAACTGGTCGTGCAACTGGCCGGGGTCGACGATGTCGATCTGGTCGAGGCCGAGCCGGCCGTTCCACACGTCGAGCTTGTCCAGCAGGGCATCGGCGAAGGCCATGAACTGGCCGAACACGCTAGCGGTGGTGGGACGCAGCCCGGCCTGGCCGCTCCAGGCGGCGAGGTGGCGCTGGTAGGTCCAGGCCGCCCGGCGGGCGCGGCGACCGAAGAGGAAGAAGTACAGGACGATGCCGTACAGCACCGGGCTGAGCAGGCGCCGGCCCAGCAGCTTGACGCCGAAGGCGGTGAGCTTCATCAGCAGGAAGCTGCCGCGCTCCTGGTGGTCGGCCCAATGGCGCTCCTGGCCGCTCATGCCGTCCACCGCCGCCAGAGAATCAGCGGTGCACGCAGCAACATGCCGAAGAACAGCTTGGTGTGCATCTTCGAGATCAGCGCGTTGTCGTGGAACAGGCGGAAATGCGAGAGGCCATCCTGCGGGTAATGCACCCGGGTCGGCAGCCACTGCATCGGCTGGTTGCGCCAGGACAGGCGCACCAGCACCTCCGGGTCGAAGTCCATGCGCCGGCCGAGATCGACCTTGTCCATCAAGGCCAGCACCGGGGGCAACGGGTAGACGCGGAAGCCGCACATGGAGTCGGGAATCTTCAGCGACAGGCTGTTGATCCACACCCACACGTGGGTCAGGTAGCGGGCGTACAGGCGGCCCTTGGGCACGCTGGCGTCGTACTGTGGATAACCGCAGATCAGCGATCCGGGATGGGCCCGGGACTGTTCCAGGAAGCGTGCGACATCGGCCAGGTCGTGCTGGCCGTCGGCGTCCACCTGCAGGGCATGGCTGAAGCCAAGCCGCGCCGCTTCGCGCAGGCCGGCCATGACGGCGCCGCCCTTGCCCTGGTTGACCGGCAGCTGCACCAGCCAGGTGTCCGGCGCTGTCGCCAGCTGCCGCAGTACCGTGGCACAGGCCGGGCTGCTGGCGTCGTCCACCAGCACGCAGGGCAGGCCGGCGGCGCGCAGGTCGGCCACCACCGCCGGCACCGCCAGCTCGTGGTTGTACACGGGAATCACCGCGCAGGGCTTGGTCATGAGGCGGCCTCCAGGAGGATGCGGCCGCTGGCGCAGGCTTTGCCGTCGCAGCTGTAGGCGAAGTACAGCTTGCCGCGCTCGGCATCGAAACGCAGGGTGAGCAGCAACTGGTCGCCGGGGCGCACCAGTTGCTGGAACTTCAGCACTTCCATGCCGGCAAAGCGCCGTGGCTGGTCGAGCAGGGGCTGGCCGAGGGCGATGGCCCAGTCGACCTGGACCACGCCGGGCAGCACCGGGGTCTTGGGGAAGTGGCCGTTGAAATAGGCGAGGTCGCCGGAGATAGCCAGGGTCAGGTGCAGTTCGTCGTCGTGGCGCGCTTCACCGAGCACATCGGGGCCGGTAGGACGAGGCGCCATCAGCAGGGTGTCGACCAGCGACTGCGGCAGCTTGCCCTGGGCGCTGTACGGCAACTGCCGCAGCAGGCGCCAGCGGCGTGGCAGGGCCAGGGCCTCGCAGTGCGGGCGCAGGTGCGTGCGCAGGGTTTCGGTGACGGCGCGACGGCCCTGGTTGCGCAGGGCATGCAGGCCGCTGGCACTGAGTTGCAGCAGCGCGCCGAGGGCGGCGCGGCCGCCGTGGATCACGCCCAGGCGGGCGTCCTCCACCCACGGATGCTGGAGCAGCGCCTGTTCCAGCGTGGGCAGGGCGATGCGTTTTTCTTCCAGCTTGACGATGCGGTCCAGACGCCCGAGCAGGCGGAAATGGCCGTTGGCGTCGAAGCTCACCGCGTCGGCGCTCTGTTCGATGTGCCCGGCGGGCAGGTACGGCGATTCGATGCACAGTGCGCCGTCGTCGCTCTGGCTCAGGCGGATGCCGGCGAACGCCTGCCACAGGCTGTCGCCCTGGCGCCAGGCAATGCCGCCGGTTTCCGAACTGCCGAGGATTTCCGTCGGCCACTGGCCGAGGCGCTGGTGCAGGGCCGCGGCGGCGTCGGCCGGCAGTTCGCCGCCGGACGAGAACACCCGGCGCACGTCGCTCAAGGCCGGCCAGTCGAGGTTGTCGCCCATGCGCTTGAGCAGCGCCGGGCTGGCGACCCAGGCGAAGGCCGGGTGCTCGCGGCTGGCGCGTTGCAGATCCTCGGGGAACGGCAACTGGCGGCGCACGAAGGTGCGTCCGGCGCACAGAGGCCAGAGCACGCGGAACAGCAAACCGTAGATGTGCTGCGTGGCGACGCTGCCGATGATGCAGGCATCGCCCAGGTCGCCGCCCCACAGGGCTTCGAGGCTGTTCACCTCGTTGGCCAGCTGGCGCAGGCACTTGTCGATGCGCTTGGGCGCGCCGGTGGAGCCGGAGGTGCACAGGCTCAGGCGGCAGGCGTCGAGGTCCAGGTCGGCGGCTGGCAAGGGCTCGGCGAACAGGTCGGCGGGGCGTTGGTCCTGTTCGCTCAGCCACAGGTCGACCTCGGCGTTCCAGCGCTGGCGGGTCTGTTCCTGCAGGTCGGCGGGCAGCAGCACCTCGACCCCGGCACGCCAGGCGCCGAGCAGGGCCACCGCCAGCTCGGCGGCGTCTTCCAGGTAGATGGCCAGGCGGCGCACGCCACGCTGTTGCAGGCCGGCGGCCAGGCGCAGGGCCTGCTCGCAGAGTTGCGGGTGGGTCAACGCCGGGGCGTGGCTGACCGGGCGCGGGGCCTCGGTCGGCCGCAGCATCTGCTCAAGGTTTATCCATTTCATGAGCGTCCTCGCACGCGTTGTCGTATCAGCCATTCGATGCCGAACAGCAGGCCCATCAGCCCGTAGGCGATCAGGCCGTTGTAAAGGGTCCACCAGGCCAGCGGCGCCCACAGGGTCAGGGCCGCGGCCACCAGGCCATTGGCCAGGAAGAACGCGCTCCACACCTCGGTGACCCGCCGTGTGTAGCGCACCGCCTTCTCCGGTAACTGCGTCTCGCTCAGGCGGGCCAGACGCTCGGCCATGGGCATGCCCACCACCAGGCTGGAGCCGAACAGGGCGAGCATGAAGGCGCTGATCAGGACCGGGTACCAGCGCAGCAGCGCCGGGTCGTCGAACAGCGCCAGCAGCGCGCAGAAGACGATGGCCAGCAGCGCCATCCAGCGTCCGCCGGGGTTGTGCGGCTGGGTGAGGGCACGGGCCAGCCACAGCCCGCCAAGCAGCAGGCCGAACTGCCAGGGCGCGAAATGCGCCATGCCGAAGTGCACCGCGAACGGGTACAGCAGGCCGGCCACGACCAGCCCGAGCCCGATCAGGCGTTTCATGCCGCCGGGTTGACCAGGCGGTATACCGCTTCGACCACGTCGTTGACCGTGCGCACGGCCTTGAATTCCTCGGCGGCGATCTTCTTGCCGGTCTGGCGCTTGATGTGATCGATCAGGTCGACGGCGTCGATGCTGTCGATCTCCAGGTCCTCGTACAGGTTGGCGTCGAGGGTGACGCGCTCGGCGTCCAGTTCGAACAGTTCGACCAGCGCGTCGCGCAGGGTGTTGAAGATGTCTTCACGGGTTTGCATGGTGCGGTCTCAGGCGGCCTGTTTGGCGGTGACGAAAGCGGCCAGGCTGGCCACGTTGGCGAAATGCGAGCGGGTGTCCTTGGCATCGGCGTCGATCTTGATGCCGTAGCGCTTCTGGATCGCCAGGCCGAGTTCGAGGGCATCCACCGAGTCCAGGCCCAGGCCTTCGCCGAACAGGGTCTGCTCGTCGCCGATGTCGTCCGCGCTGATGTCCTCAAGGCCCAGGGCCTCGATGATCAGGTCTTTGATGTCATGGTTCAGTTGGGGATTGCTCATCTTCTGCGAGCTCCTTGATGAAGTACTGGTGCAAATGGTCGTTGAGTTTTCGCGACGCCTGCGGGGCCGGGCCCTGGCTGGCGAAGGCCCGTGGGTCGATGTCGCTGCCGACCCGCAGGCTGAAGTGCACGCGGCGGTCCGGGATGCGGTACCAGGGTTCGCATTTGGTCAGGGTGGTGGGGCTGACCTTGATGGTCACCGGGGTGATCACCCGCGCGCCGCGCAGGGCGATGGCGGCCGCGCCGCGATGGAAGGCGGGGGCCTTGCCGGGTTCGGTGCGGGTGCCTTCGGGGAAGATCACCAGGGTCTGGCCGCTTTGCAGGGATTGGACGGCGGTATCGAGCATGTCCATGCTGCCGTCGTTGCTGATGTACTGCGCCGAGCTGACCGGACCCCGGGTGAAGGGGTTGCGGAACAGGCTCTGCTTGACCACGCAGTTGCTCTGCCGGACCAGGCCGATCAGGAACACCACGTCGATCAGCGACGGGTGGTTGGCGATGATCATCTGCCCGGGACGCCCCAGGCGCGCGGCGCCCTCGACGCTGTAGGTGAGCACGCCGCAGGCGGCCATGAAGCGGATGAAGCGCCAGAACAGCCAGCTGATGGTGTGCCGTGCCCGCTCGCGGTGGCGCACACGGTCTCCCGGCAGGCAGGCCAGCAGCGGAAAGACCAGCAGGCGCAGGCACAGGCCGCCGAGCCCGAACAGCAGGAAGCTCAGGGCGGTGGCCAGCAGACGCCAGTGCCAGGCGTCACGCGGGCGGCTCAGGCCTTGCGTTGCCAGTTCCATGTGCGGTCCTTGAGGCTGTGGGTGCAGGTGTTGCGCTCTTCGAGCAGGCAGCGCAGCCAGCTCAGGGGGTGGCATTCGCTGGCAGGTGGGACCGGGTCGCCGCCCAGGGACAGGTTCCAGTCCGTGCCGGGGGTCAGCAGCAGGCCGAGGGCGTAGTCGCAGGGGACATCGGTGATCCACGGGCGGTAGGCTTCGGGCGGCTGCTCCTCGGCGACGATCAGCAATACCGCCGGGGCGCCGTCATGCAGCAGGCCGGCGGCTTCCACCACGCCCTGCTCGAAACCGTCGCCTTCGGCGGCGATGGCAGTCATTTCGCTGGTCTCGCCGCGCATGATCGACCACAGGCCGATCACCGCGTTGTGCACGGAGAGGCTGAACTGGGTGGGCGAAAGGGGCTCGCCGTTGCTCAGGTCGCTGAGGATCTCGAAGGTGCGCGGGGTTTCGCCGTGGCGGGAGACGAATACCAGCGGCAACTGCTCAAGGCCTTCGGCCAGTGGCCAGCCCACGGCGAAGGCCATGCGCGCCAGGCGGCTCAGGCGGCGGCGCTGCATGGCCGGCAGGAACGCCACGTCGGGCGCTGCGTCCGCGCTGTCGGTCGGGGGCTCGCCGCAACTCCACTGCTGCCAGTGCGCAGTCGTCGAGCGCCCGGGCGCCCAGGCGCGCCATTGGCTGATATTGAATGTGATCAAGGTGTGTACTCGCCCTGAGGGACTTCCATGCCGAGGGGGACTCGGAGCAACGGCCTGCAGGGCGAAATCGCCGAGTGCCGGGCATTATCCCGGTGCAAGAGGCCTCAAGCAAACAATGTATTGCTATTGGTTACGATGCTGACTGAGTGAACAGACCTTCAAACGCAGCGGCCGGTTCGCCCTGGCGCTTTTTCCCGACAGGCGGCCCGCACCTGTTGTCGGTCGCTTTTGCGATCTCTTGAGTCGTTGCGCACTGGTCAATCCCGCAGGCTGAACACATACTCGGTCATTCTTTGAAACACGGAGGTCTTTCCATGCGGCGCGTGGTGTTCAATCAGAAAGGTGGCGTCGGCAAGTCCAGCATCGCCTGCAATCTTGCGGCGGTGAGTGCCAGTGAAGGCTATCGGACCCTGCTGATCGACCTGGATGCCCAGGCCAACTCCACCCAGTACCTCACCGGCCTGACCGGCGAGGACATTCCCATGGGGATCGCCGACTTCTTCAAGCAGACCCTGTCGTCCGGGCCGTTTGCCAAGAAGAACAAGGTGGATATCTACGAGACCCCGTTCGACAACCTGCACGTGGTCACCGCCACGCCGGAGCTGGCCGACCTGCAGCCCAAGCTCGAGGCGAAGCACAAGATCAACAAGCTGCGCAAGTTGCTCGACGAGCTGGACGAGGACTACGACCGGATCTACCTGGATACGCCGCCGGCCTTGAACTTCTATGCGGTTTCGGCGTTGATCGCGGCTGATCGTGTGCTCATCCCCTTTGACTGCGACAGCTTCTCGCGCCAGGCGCTGTATGGGCTGTTGTCGGAGATCGAAGAGCTGAAGGATGACCACAACGAGGCCCTGCAGGTCGAGGGTATCGTGGTCAACCAGTTCCAGCCGCGGGCCAGCCTGCCGCAGCAGATGCTCGAAGAACTGCTGGCCGAGGGCTTGCCGGTGCTGCCGGTCTACCTGAACAGCTCGGTGAAGATGCGTGAGTCGCATGAGGCCAGCTTGCCGCTGATCCACCTGGAGCCGCGGCACAAGTTGACCCAGCAGTTCGTCGAGTTGCACTCGCTGCTCGAAGAGAACGCCTAGATTCCCTGGGTGCGCAGCCACTCCAGCAGTTGCTGGAGTGGGAATGCGCCGCTCTGGCGTGCGACTTCCCGGCCGTTCTTGAAGAGGATCAGGCTGGGGATCGAGCGGATGCCCAATTGGCCAGCCAGTTCGCGGTTGGCTTCACTGTCCAGTTTCGCCAGCCGGCAACGCCCGGCCAGTTGCCGTGCGGCCTGCTCGAAGACCGGCGCGAAGGACTTGCACGGCCCGCACCAGTCGGCCCAGACATCGATCAGCAGGGGCAGGTCGCCCTTGATCTGGCTGCTGTAGCTGGCGTCTGTCAGGTCGAAGGGGGTGCTCAGCAGGACCGGGCCCTTGCAGCGACCGCACTTGGGGTCGTCGCCGAGGCGGTCGGCAGGGAGGCGGTTGAGGCCGTTGCAGTGGGGGCAGGGGATCAGGAGTGGGTCGGTCATGGGGGATTCCGGAAGGCGAGTCGTTGCAGGCTATGTGGCGGTGTTTCCGGGGTTTTCAAGGTGTTCTTCCGGGCCTCATCGCTGGCAAGCCAGCTCCCACAGGGACCGCGTGCGCCGCAAAACTGGTGGGAACTGGTTTGCCAGCGATGAGCATAGGTATCTACACATCCCGAGCGATGGTCGGCGGGTAGGAGCTGCGTTAGCTGCGAAGGAGCGCGCAGCGGTCCCCAATCCTGCCTATCCAATGAGCCTGGAGAAACGCGGCAGACCGGGCACTGTGAATCCATGATGCGGCTTGGTCAGAGGCTCGTGCAGGATGGTTCCGGGAGCGCTGCGCGCTCCTTCGCAGCTAACGCAGCTCCTACCTGGACCGCGCCGCAAACCGGAAGATGTGTGGATACCCATGCAGTGATGAGGCCCGAATGAACACCACAGTACTCAGGAAGAACAACTGATCTCCAGATGCTTCCCCCACTCCGGCGGCCGTTCGGCATAGGCCTCCATCCCCGCCTGCTCCTCGAACGGCCGGCGCAGTACTTCATGCAGCCGCCGCACCTCGGAGAAATCTCCCGCCTGCGCGGCCTCGATCGCCCGCTGTGCCAGGTAGTTGCGCAGCACATACAGCGGGTTCACTGCATGCATCCGCTCCCGCCGCCCTTCGGCATTGCCCGGCTCGCGGTTCACCCGGGCCAGGTAGTCCTGCGACCAGCGATCGAACCCGGCCAGGTCGATGAAGTCTTCCCGCACCACCCGCAACGCCGCTTCCACCGCCTGGTCCCCGAGCTTGCGGAAGAACAGGCTGTAGTCCACCGCCCCCGGCTGCATCAGGCTGAGCAGGCGCTGGATCAGTTCCTTGTCGCCGTCTTCCGCCGTGGTCAGCCCCAGGCGCCGGCGCATCAGGTCGAGGTAGTGCGCCTCGTACAGCGGCAGGAACATCGCCAAGGCCTCCTGCAACGCCTCGACACTGATGAACGGCGTCAGCGCCTGGGCCAGCGCGCTGAGGTTCCAGTGGGCGATCGGCACCTGGTTGCTGTAGCTGTAGCGCCCCTGGTCATCGGAGTGGTTGCAGATGAAGCCGGCATCGAAGTCATCGAGGAAGGCATAGGGGCCGAAGTCGAAGGTGATGCCGAGGATCGACATGTTGTCGGTGTTCATCACCCCATGGCAGAAACCATAGGCCTGCCACTTGCCGATCAGCTCGGCATTGCGCTCGACGATGGTACGGAACATCGCCAGGTACGGCTCGTCGTCCGCACGGCAGTTCGGGTAGTGCAGGTCCAGCACATGGTCGACCAGCAGGCGCTGCTGCTCCGGCTGGCGGGTGTAGTAGAAATACTCGAAGTGCCCGAAACGGATATGGCTCGGCGCCAGGCGCAGCAGCATCGCTGCGCTCTCGCGGGTTTCGCGCCAGACCGGAGTGCTCGACCCGATCACGCACAACGCCCGGCTGCTGGGAATGCCCAGGGCATGCAGCGCCTCGGAGGCGAGGAATTCGCGGATCGACGAGCGCAGCACCGCGCGGCCATCGCCCATGCGCGAGTAGGGCGTCTGGCCGGCGCCCTTGAGGTGCAGGTCCCAGGACTCGCCGGCATCGTTGCGCACTTCGCCCAGCAGCAGCCCGCGCCCGTCGCCCAGGCGCGGGTTGTAGGAGCCGAACTGATGCCCGGAATAGACCATCGCCCGTGGATCGGCCTCGGACCACAGCTTGTGGCCGCTGAACAGTTCGGCGAACACCGGGGAATACGCCTCGGTCGGCTCCAGGTCGAGCAGGGCCATGGCCTCGGCGCTGGCCACCACCAGTTGCGGATCATCGATCGGCTCCGGCAGCACCTCGGTGGAAAACGCATCGCCCAGGCGGGCGAAGCGGTTGTCGAAGGTCAGTTCGTCGAGGGCTTTCACGCGGGGGCTCCTGGCGTTTCGGGGCCGGACTTGGTCTGGTCCATGGGAATCAACTGCTTCTTGTTGCCCGCGGTGTCCATGATGAACACCTCGACCTGACGCACGGAAATCTTGATGTTGTGCGCCTTGAACTCACGGTTGATATAGCGGTTGAGCTCGTCGAGGGTCGGGTTGCGGTCGCCGAGGTCGCGCACATGCATGCGCAACTCGTGGTCCAGCGAGCTTTCGCCGAAGTTGAGGAAGTACACGATTGGCTCCGGGTCCTTGAGCACCCGCGGGTTTTCCCGGGCGCCCTTGAGCAGCAGCTCGCGCACCAGGTCGAGGTCCGAGCCGTAGTCGATGCCGAGCTTGAGGGTGACCCGGGTGACCGTGTCGGTCAGCGACCAGTTGATCAACTGGCCGGTGATGAAGGTCTTGTTGGGGACGATGATGTCCTTGCGGTCGAAGTCGGTGATGGTGGTGGCGCGGATGCGGATCTTGCTCACCGTGCCGGACAGGTTGCCGATGGTGATGGTGTCGCCGATCCGTACCGGACGCTCGAACAGGATCATGATGCCGGAGATGAAGTTGGCGAAGATCTCCTGCATGCCGAAGCCCAGGCCCACCGACAGCGCCGCCACCAGCCACTGCAACTTGTCCCAGCTGACGCCGAGGGTCGACAGGGTGGAGACGAAGCCGACGCCGACGATGATGTACGACAGCAGCGTGGTGGTGGCGTAGGCGCTGCCCTGGGCCAGGTCCAGCTTGGACAGCACCAGCACTTCCAGCAGGCCCGGCAGGTTGCGCGCCAGGGCCAGGGTGATGCCGACGATGACCAGGGCGCCGAGGAGGTCGCCGAGGCTGATCGGCACCATGCTCGCCGCCGCGCCGGTGCCGCTGGTGTATTCGTAGAGGGTGAAGTTGTTCAGGTAGGCGAACACGGTGATCAGGTCGGCCCAGACGAAGTACAGCCCAGCGATGAATACGCCGAGCAGCGCCAGGCGGATCAGGCGCAGGGACTGCTGGTTGACCTGTTCGATGTCCAGGGTCGGCTCTTCCACCGGCACCTCGCCGTCGAGGCCTTCCTTGACCTGCTGGCGCTTGGCCAGGGCGCGCTGGTAGGCCAGGCGCCGCGCGGCCACGGCCAGGCCGCGGACGAAGGTGGCCTCGATCACCAGCCAGAACATCAGCAGGTACAGGGTGTAGATCAGCCGGTCGCTGAGCTTCAGCGCGGTGTAGTAGTAGCCGAAGCAGACCGCGACGAACAGGGCGATGGGCAGGGCGGTGAAGGCCACGCCCACGGCCTTGCGGAACAGCGAGGTGTTGCGGTGGGTCGGGCTGCTCAGCAGCAGGCGGCTGAGCAGCCAGGCCATCAGGGCGTAGCAGGTCAGCACCACGCCGATGCCGAGCACGTCATCGGCCAGCGCCGACGGCTGGTGCTCGGCCACCGCGACCACGCCGACCAGGGCCAGCACCACCGCGCCCAGGCGGCGGATCCAGCGCCGCAGGAACTCGACCTGGGGCTTCTCCCAGCGGAAATGCAGCTCGGCCACGCCGCCGGGGGCGAGGATCCGGTAGGCGGTGTAGAACACCAGCCAGGCCTGGGCAACCTGCCACAGCGCGGCGCCGAGGTTGGCGTTCTGGCCACGGGCGTCGATCTGCAGGGCATAGCTGCACAAGGCGAGGAACAGGCTCAGGGGCAGGGCCAGGAGGATGTTGATCAGGATCGCCTGGGGCGTGTGCCACTGGCTGTCGCGCTTGAAGTGGCCGATATCGCTGTGGACCTTGCTCAGCCGCGCGTAGAGGTACTTGCGGCGCCACAGCAGGGCGCCGATCAGCAACAGCAGCGGCAGGAACAGCAGTGGCCGCTCCAGCAGCCCGTCGGCCAGTTCGGTGACGCCGGCGCCCCACGGCAGGCTGACCATCTGCTTCTCGAAGCGCTCGGGCACGTAGCGCAGCCATTCCAGGTCGAGCGGCTTGTTGCTGGGGATCCAGAACATCTGCTCGTCGAGGGTCGAGCGCAGGTTCTGCGCGGTACTGAGCAGCTGTTTCTGGTTGAGTTGCAGGGTGATGGATTCGTTGAGCAGCGCGCTCAGCTCGCGGTTCAGGCGCTCCAGCAGGTCGGCGCGGGTGATCGCCACCTCCAGCAGGGCCTTGCGCAGGGCTGGCGTGGCTTCGTCGGCGGGCTGGTTTTCCAGCAGCTTGTCGACGTACTGGCTGGGGCTGGCGATCAGTTCGCGCTGCTGGTTGACCTCGAACTGGTACAGGCGGATGTCGGCGATCTGGTCGGCCAGGTCGCGGTCCAGCTTGAGGTGGGGCAGGGCCTGCTTCTGCTTGTAGAGGATCTTCGACAGCAGCAGGCTGCCCTTGAGCACGTTGATCTGCTCGTCCAGCGCCTGGTCGGCCTGGTTGAGGCTGTCCAGTTGCTGCTTGGCCTTGAGGTTCTGCTGGGTCACCTCGTTGAGGCGGTCGGTGCTGCGCAGCAGGTAGTCGGAGAGCTTCAGGTTGGCCGCGCTCTCGGTGGCCAGGACGGTGCCGCCGCCGGCTTTCTGCGCTTCGATGGACTGCTGGGTGACGGTCTGTTGCGACTGGGCCAGGCGCTTCTCGTTGATCAGCGTCTGCAGGTCCTGGATTTCCTGTTCCATGCGCGCGACACGCTCGATGAGCAGGTCGTGCTGGGTGCTGCCGAGGTCTTGCAGCAGGCTGTTGCCGGCCAGTTCCTGGCGGCGCAGCAGGGTCAGGGCATTGAGCGAGGCCAGCTCGGCATTGAGCTGGTTGCGTTGGTCGGCGGACAGCGCCTTGCCATTGTCCTTGCCGGACTTGAGCAGGCTGTTGATCTGCTGGGTGCGGGTCTGGTTGTTGCTGATCTCGGCCTGGGCGCGCTCGGGACGGGTCTGCGCGTTGATGGTCAGGCTGTTGGCTTCGGACAGGGCCTTTTGCAGCTCACCCTGCTCGTTGGTGCGGTCGGACAGCACCTGCTCCAGCTGCGGCACGCTCATGGTTGCGTAGCGCTGCGGCACCGGGCTCGGCTTGGTGGCCAGCAGACGCGCCAGCTCGCGCTGGTTCTCGGCGGTCTGTTTCGGTGCGTCGAGCAACTGCTGCTTGAGCGCGGCCAGGCGTTTTTCGTAGTCGGCCTTGTTGGCAAGGAACGCCAGGGTCTGCTCCAGCACTTGCTGCAGTGCCTTCTGGTCCGCCTCGGGCAGCTTGCGCTCGGCGATCTTGTCGAGGCTTTGCTGGACGCTCTCGGTAGTGGGCGGCTCCGCGGCAAACGCGGAGGGAAGGGACAGGCACAGCCCGAGCAGGGCTGCGCCGACAAAGGTGCACAGGGACATAGGCAGAAAATTCGTACGGCCGAACTGGAAAATGCAGTGTAAAGGAGCCGCTTTTACAGGAACAGGCCGGGACCCGGGCGACTGCCTTCGGGGAATCGGATCCCCACTTTCTGGATTTTGTTCCCGTCCATGAGCGCCACGGTCCAGGTGGTGTTGTTCCACTCGATCTGGTCGCCGACCACCGGTGCGCCGCCGACTTTCTGCTGGATGAAGCGGGCGAGTGGCATGTGCGGGTCCTGGCCGTCGAGCTTGAGGCCGTAGAGCGCCGCGACGGCGCCCAGCTCGGCGTCGCCTTCGAGGACGAAGTCGCCAAAGAAGCGCAGGTCGAGGCCGCGCTGGGGCGCCTGGCTGAACAGCTTGCCGAGGGCCGGCAGGTCGTGTTCATGGCCGATGACGCAGAGCAGGTCGCCGACTTCGAGGGTGGTACTTCCCGACGGATGGAGCAGTTGCTGGCCGCGGAACAGGGCGGCGATACGGGTGCCTTCCGGCATCTTCAGCTCGCGCAGGGCGGCGCCGATGCACCATTTTTCCGCACCGAGGCGGTAGACGAACAACTCCCACTCGCTGGTGACATGGACTTCCAGGGCCGAACGGGAGATCGGCGCCGGGTCCGGCGGTACGGTTACCTTCAGCAGGCGCGCGACCCACGGCAGGCTGGTGCCCTGCACCAGCAGCGAGACCAGCACGATGAAGAACGCCAGGTTGAAGTACAGCTGGGCCTGGGGCAGGCCGGCCATCAGCGGGAACACCGCCAGGATGATCGGTACCGCGCCGCGCAGGCCGACCCAGGAAATGAAGGCTTTCTCGCGGCCATGGAAGGCCTTGAACGGCAGCAGGCCGGCGACCACCGACAGCGGTCGGGCGATGAGGATCATCCACAGCGCCAGGGCCAGGGCGGGCAGGGCGATCGGCAGCAGGTCGTGCGGCGTGACCAGCAGGCCGAGCACGAGGAACATGCCGATCTGCGCCAGCCAGGCCATGCCGTCGAGCATGTGCAGGATGCCGTGGCGGCTGCGGATCGGGCGGTTGCCCAGGACCAGGCCGAACAGGTAGACGGCGAGGAAGCCGCTGCCGTGCAGGGCGTTGGTCAGGGCGAAGGTGACCAGGCCGCCGGCGATCACCAGGATCGGGTAGAGGCCGCCGGCCAGGTTCATGCGGTTGACCAGTTGCAGCATCAGCCAGCCGCCACCCAGGCCCAGCGCGCCGCCGATGCCGAATTCGCGCACCAGGTGCAGCAGCAGGCTCCAGTGCAGGCCGGTCTGGCCGCTGGCGATCATGTCGATCAGGGTGACGGTGAGGAACACCGCCATCGGGTCGTTGCTGCCGGATTCGATTTCCAGGCTGGCGGTGACCCGCTCGTTGAGGCCCTTGCCGCCGAGCAGGGAGAACACCGCCGCGGCGTCGGTGGAGCCGACGATGGCGCCGATCAGCAGGCCCTGCATCAGGTTGAGGTCGAACAGCCAGGCGGCGGCCATGCCGGTGAGGCCGGTGGTGATCAGCACACCCACGGTGGCCAGCGACAGCGCCGGCCACAGCGCCACGCGGAAGCTCGCGACCCGCGTGCGCAGGCCGCCGTCGAGCAGGATCACGGCGAGGGCGAGGTTGCCGACCAGGTAGGCGACGGGATAGTTGTTGAAGATGATGCCGCCACCATCGACCCCGGCGACCATGCCGACCGCGAGGATGATGACGAGGATAGGGATGCCCAGGCGCGACGACAGCGAGCTGACCAGAATACTTGCTCCCACCAGCAATGCGCCGATGAGGAACAGGCTGTTGATGGTGCTCGCATCCAAAGGCAGTACTCCGGGGGACATCGCAGAAGGGAGACCTGATTGATAAGCAGGTCGCGTGCCAACCGATTCTAACCTGATGAATTGGCAGGCTGTAAAGCGTTTCCGCAGATGTAGAAAAGGCACCTGGGTCAGGTGCCTTTTCATGTGTTGCCTATGTGGGCCCTATCGCTGGCAAGCCAGCTCCCACAGGTATTGCACAAGTCTTGAAACCTGTGCTGACCCTGTGGGAGCTGGCTTGCCAGCGATGAGGCCGTTGCAGGCCCCATCAATGCATCAGGCCTGCTTCACTTCGCGCATGGCCTTGCCCTTCACCGGCGCACCATTGGCGACGTAGTACTTGGCAGTGCTACGCGGCAACGGCTGGCGATTGCGGATCTTGTCGGCGATTTTCTCGGCGATCATGATCGTGGTGGCGTTGAGGTTGCCGGTGATGATGATCGGCATGATCGACGCATCCACCACCCGCAGGCCTTGCATGCCATGCACACGGCCCTGGCCATCGACCACCGCCATGTCGTCTTCGCCCATCTTGCACGAGCAGGACGGGTGGAACGCCGTCTCGGCGTGCTCGCGGATGAATTTGTCCAGCTCTTCGTCCGTCTGCACGTGCTCGCCCGGGCTGATCTCGCGGCCGCGGTAGGCGTCCAGCGCCGGCTGGGCCATGATTTCGCGGGTCAGGCGGATGCCGTCGCGGAATTCCTGCCAGTCCTGCTCGGTGGCCATGTAGTTGAACAGGATGCTCGGGTGCTGGCGCGGATCGCGGGACTTCAGCTGGATGCGACCACGGCTCGGCGAACGCATCGAACCCATGTGCGCCTGGAAGCCATGTTCCTTCACGCCATTCGAGCCGTTGTAGTTAATCGCCACCGGCAGGAAGTGGTACTGGATGTTCGGCCATTCGAATTCCGGGCGGGTACGGATGAAACCGCCGGCCTCGAACTGGTTGCTGGCGCCGATGCCGGTGCCGTTGAACAGCCATTCGGCACCGATGGCCGGCTGGTTCCACCACAGCAGCGACGGGTACAGCGAGACCGGCTGGGTGCAGGCGTACTGCAGGTACAGCTCCAGGTGGTCCTGCAGGTTCTCGCCGACGCCCGGCAGGTCATGCACGACCGGGATGTTGAAGCTTTCCAGCAGCGCGCGGGCGCCGACGCCGGAGCGTTGCAGCAGTTGCGGCGAGGCGATGGCACCGGAGCAGACGATGACTTCCTTGCGCGCACGGGCTTCCACGCGTTCTTCGCTGGAGCCGACCAGGTAGGTCACGCCGACGGCACGCTTGCCTTCGAACAGCACGCGATCGGTCAGGGCGTGGGTGACGATGGTCAGGGTCGGGCGTTTCTTGGCGGTGTCCAGGTAGCCGCGGGCGGTGCTGGAGCGACGGCCGTTCTTGGTCACGCTGCGGTCCATCGGACCGAAGCCTTCCTGCTGGTAGCCGTTGAGGTCTTCGGTGCGCGGGTAACCGGCTTGCACGCCGGCTTCGACCATGGCGTGGAACAGCGGATTGTTGCCGGCTTTCGGCGTCGCCACGCTGACCGGGCCTTCGCCGCCGTGGTAGTCGTTCGGGCCGATGTCACGGGTTTCCGCCTTGCGGAAATACGGCAGGCAGTCGAGGTAGGTCCAGTCTTCCAGGCCTGGCAGCTTGGCCCAGCCATCGAAGTCCATGGCGTTGCCGCGGATGTAGCACATGCCGTTGATCAGCGAGGAGCCGCCCAGGCCCTTGCCGCGACCGCATTCCATGCGGCGGCCGTCCATGTGCGGCTCCGGATCGGTCTCGTAGGCCCAGTTGTAGCGGCGGCCTTGCAGCGGGAAGGCCAGCGCGGCCGGCATCTGGGTGCGGAAGTCGGCGCGGTAGTCCGGGCCGCCGGCTTCCAGCAGCAGGACGGTGACGCCTTCGTCTTCGGTCAGGCGGGTGGCCAGGGTGTTACCGGCCGAGCCGGCACCGACGATGATGTAGTCGAAAATATGGGAGGACATGTTCTGTTCCCTCTTGGGCAAGCGGGTGGGAAAGCGGGGAGGCGCCCGGTCGGCAGGGACCGGGCGCGGCTACAGGACGCGGCTTAGAAGACCGAGTTGTAGTTGCCCAGCTCGACCTGGACCGACTTGATGCGGGTGTACTGGGCCAGCGAGCTGACGCCGTTTTCGCGGCCGACACCGGATTGCTTGTAGCCACCGACCGGCATTTCCGCCGGCGACTCGCCCCAGGCGTTGATCCAGCAGATACCGGCTTCCAGCTTGTGGATGATGCGGTGGGCGCGGCTGATGTCGTTGGTGCAGACGCCGGCGGCCAGGCCGTATTCGGTGTCGTTGGCGCGGCGGATGACTTCTTCCTCGGTCTCGTAGCTGAGGATGCTCATCACCGGGCCGAAGATCTCTTCCTTGACGATGGTCATGTCGTCGCGGCAGTCGGTGAACACGGTCGGCGCGACGAACGCGCCCTTGGCGAATTCGCCCTCGGTCAGGCGCTCGCCGCCGCACAGGACGCGGGCACCTTCTTCCTTGCCCTTGGCGATGTACGACAGGACGTTTTCCATGTGCGGGAAGCTGACCAGCGGACCGAAGTTGGTGTTCTCGTCTTCTGGATTGCCAACCCGGATGCGGGCGACACGTTCAACGATTTTCGCTTCGAAAGCTGCCTTCATCGACGCCGGAACGAACACGCGGGTGCCGTTGGTGCAGACCTGGCCGGAGCTGTAGAAGTTGGCCATCATCGCGATGTCGGCGGCCTTGTCCAGGTCGGCGTCGTCGCAGATGATCAGCGGCGACTTGCCGCCCAGTTCCATGGTCACTTCCTTCAGCGAGGAGCTGGAGGCGCTGGCCATGACCTTCTTGCCGGTGGTGGTGCCGCCGGTGAAGGAGACCTTCTCGATGCGCGGGTGCTCGGTCAGCCAGGTGCCGACTTCGCGGCCGCTGCCGGTCAGGACGTTGAACACGCCGTCCGGCAGGCCGGCTTCGGTGTAGATCTCGGCCAGTTTCAGGGTGGTCAGCGAGGTGACTTCCGATGGCTTGAAGATCATCGCGTTGCCGGCAGCCAGGGCCGGGGCGGATTTCCACAGGGCGATCTGGATCGGGTAGTTCCACGCGCCGATGCCGACGGTGACGCCCAGCGGCTCGCGGCGGGTGTAGACGAAGGACGATTCGCGCAGCGGGATCTGCTCGCCTTCGATGGCCGGGACCAGGCCGGCGTAGTATTCGAGCACGTCGGCGCCGGTGACGATGTCGACGTAGCGGGTTTCCGAGTAGGACTTGCCGGTGTCCAGGGTTTCCAGGGCGGCCAGCTCGTCGTTGCGCTCGCGCAGGATGTCCACGGCACGGCGCAGGATGCGCGAGCGCTGCATGGCGGTCATGGCGGCCCAGACTTTCTGGCCGCGCTCGGCGCTTTCGACGGCGCGCTCGACGTCGGCCTGGGTGGCGCGTTGCACGTGGGCGAGGACTTCGCCGTTGGCCGGGTTGATGGCCTCGAAGGTGGCATCGCTGCCAGCGTCGACGTAGCCGCCATCAATGTAGAGTTTTTGCGTTTCGAAACGGGCCATAGTGTCCTCGCAAGTGCAATGTGGGTGGCTATCCGGCAGTGGCTCCCGACTTCTTGCGGGGCGCTTTGCGCGGGGTGGCAGAGGCCTGGGTCTGTGTGTCCGGGCTCGTCTGCTTAGCCAGTTGTAGATCCATGTATTCGTAAGCGATTTGTTGCGCCTGGTGGGTATCGAAGGCGTCTCCCGACAGCGCACCGCGCAGCCACAGACCGTCGATGAGGGCTGCCAGGCCGCGGGCTGCGCTGCGTGCCTGGGCAAGCGGCATGGCGCGGCGGAACTGGCAGCACAGGTTGGAATACAGGCGGTGATCGTTGATCCGCTGCAACCTGTGCAAGGACGGCTGGTGCATGCTGGTGGCCCAGAATGCCAACCAGGTTTTCATTGCCGGGCCATTGACCTGGCTGGCGTCGAAGTTGCCTTCGATGATCACCTGCAGGTGGGCGCGCGGGCTGTTGTCCGTGAGTGCCTGGCGACGGGCGGCGACGCCCTCGCTCAATACCGTCATCAAGTACTGCATGGTCGCTGCGATCAGGCCGTTCTTGTCCCGAAAGTAGTGACTGATGATGCCATTCGACACACCGGCCAAACGGGCGATCAGCGCAATGCTGGCATCCCCCATGCCGACCTGGTCGATAGCCGTCAACGTGGCTTCGATCAACTGCTGGCGGCGAATGGGTTGCATACCGACCTTGGGCATCTTGCAAATCTCCTCAGGCCTGCGAGCAGACGACAAGCGGCTGACTCGGCGAAGGCCAGTCTATTTTGTTTTGATTGAACGTTCAATCAACAAAGAATAAGCTCTGCGACAATTCGTACCCTTGACAGGCCCTGAGGCCCCGTCAGCAGGTCCGGATTGGCACCCCCGAAAGACGTGTAACCCCTTTGTAACAAGGTAGTTGGCGCGCATAGACGCAACGTTGAACAGATCTGCCGAACGGGCTCATGGCCCTGCGGCAAAACCCTTGAGCCGGGGTTTTCTGCCTGTTTTTCAACGCATTCGATTTGGGATCACGGTTTTTCAAGGTGCTTTTATAACACCTGTGGCGATGGGGCTATTGCACCAATTGCCCGGGTGACCGGTCGCTGTCTCTTTTTCCTACGCACCGCCTTGGAGCATCCGTGCAATGAGTTCTGCCTCTCTGATCAAGACCCCCGCCGAGAGGGTCCGGGTCAACAACGTGGTGTTTTTCACCTCCACGTTGCTGATCCTCTGTTTGACTGCCTTGCTGATCGCTGTTCCCGAGACCGCCGGTCGCGTGCTCGGCCAGGCCCAGGCCTGGCTGTCGCGCAGCTTCGGCTGGTACTA
Source organism: Pseudomonas ulcerans (assembly GCF_036324125.1). Lineage (NCBI taxonomy): Bacteria > Pseudomonadati > Pseudomonadota > Gammaproteobacteria > Pseudomonadales > Pseudomonadaceae > Pseudomonas > Pseudomonas ulcerans. Next base: position 246,454 of record NZ_JAZDQN010000005.1, read on the forward strand.
CATGCTGGTGATCGGCGGCTACCTGCTGTTCGTCATCGCCATCGCCTTCTCCCGCTACGGCAAGCTCAAGCTGGGCGGGAAGGACGACAAGCCGGACTTCAGCTACGGCGCCTGGGCCGGCATGCTGTTCTCTTCGGGCATCGGTATTTCGCTGCTGTACTTCGGCGCTTCCGAGCCGCTGGATCACTACTTCAATCCGCCTGAAGGCGCACCGGCCAGCCTGGAATCGGCGCGTCACGGCCTGCAGCTGACCTTCCTGCACTGGGGCCTGCACGGCTGGGCGATCTACGCCCTGGTCGGCCTGGCCGTGGCCTACTTCGCCTACCGTCACAACCAGCCGCTGGCCCTGCGTTCGGCGCTGTACCCGCTGGTCGGCGAGCGCTGGGTCAAGGGGGCGGCTGGGCACACGGTCGACATCTTCGGCATGTTCGTGACCCTGCTGGGCCTGGTGACCAACCTCGGCATCGGCTCGATGCAGGTGTCGTCCGGCCTGGAATACCTGTTCGGCATGGAGCACAGCAATACCAACCTGCTGATCGTGATCCTGGTGATGAGCACCGTGGCGACCATCGCCGCCGTGTCGGGCGTGGAGAACGGCATCCGCCGCCTGTCCAACCTGAACATCCTGCTGTTCAGCGGCCTGCTGCTGTTCGTCCTGCTCAACGGCCCGACCTTGCACCTGCTCAACGGCTTCGTGCAGAACATCGGCGACTACCTCAACGGCGTGATCCTCAAGACCTTCGACCTCTACGTCTACGAAGGCGACGCGGCCAAGTCCGAGCGCTGGCTGGGCCTGTGGACCGTGTTCTACTGGGCCTGGTGGATTTCCTGGGGCCCGTTCGTCGGCATGTTCATCGCGCGGATTTCCCGTGGCCGCACCGTCGGCGAGCTGGTTGCCGGCGTACTGCTGATCCCGCTGGGCTTCACCCTGGCCTGGCTGTCGATCTTCGGCAACACCGCGCTGGACCTGGTGATCAACCAGGGTGCCGTGGAGCTGGGGCGGACTGCCTTGGAGCAGCCGTCGATGTCGATCTACCAGCTGCTGGAGCACTTCCCGGCGGCGAAGATCGTGGTCGGTGTCGCGGTGTTCGTCGGCTTCGTGCTGTTCCTCACCCCGGCCGACTCCGGCGCGGTGATGATGGCCAACCTTTCGTGCAAGGGCGGCAACGTCGACGAAGACGCGCCGCACTGGCTGCGCATCCTCTGGTCCGCGATCATCACCCTGGTGACCGTCGGCCTGCTGTTCGCCGGTAACTTCGAGGCGATGCAGACCATGGTGGTGCTGGCCGGCCTGCCGTTCTCGGTGGTGCTGGTGGTGTTCATGTTCGGCCTGTACAAGGCGATGAAGCAGGACAGCCAGGTCGAGCAGGAGCAGGCCGAGCTGGCTGCCCGTGGTCGCCGCGGCTTCAGCGAGCGCCTGAGCCAGCTGGACCTGCAGCCGACCCAGGCGATGGTCCAGCGCTTCATGGACAAGCAGGTCAGCCCGGCGCTGAAGGACGCCGCCGAGCAACTGCGCAACATGGGCCTGAGCGTGCAGACCCGCGTGGGTGCGGCGCGCGAGGCCATGGGCCTGCGCATCGAGATGGAAGAGGGCAACCCGTTCGTCTACGAAGTCAGCCTGGACGGCTACCTGGCCGCGCCGAGCGAGGCGCCGGTGGAAGGCGAGAGCGAAGTGTGCCAGCGCTTCTACCGCGCCGAGGTGTACCTGCACAACGGCAGCCAGGAATACGACCTGATGGGCTTCACCACGGAGCAGATCACCCGTGATGTGTTGGATCAGTTCGAGAGTCACCGGCAGTTGTTGGGTCGGGTCTATAGCTGACCGCTGAAGTGAACGAAGGGCCTCACCGGCAACGGTGAGGCCCTTTTTTTCGGCACTAGCCGATCACCCGGTTGCGCCCGCTCTCCTTGGCCCGGTAGAGGTTGTCGTCCGCCCGCTTGAGCACCTCGGAGGCGCTGTCTGCCTCGGCCTCGCGACAGGCCACGCCGACCGACAGGGTGATAGACCCGACGCCGGGCACCGCGCTGGCTTCGATCGTGGCGCGGATGCGCTCGGCGATTGCGCTGGCTTCGGCGAGGCTGGTGTCGGGCAGCAGCAGGATGAACTCTTCGCCACCGGCGCGGCAGGCCAGGTCACCGGTACGGGAGTGGCTTGCGATGATCGCCGCCACCTGTTTCAGCGCTACGTCGCCAGCCTCGTGACCATAGGTATCGTTGACCCGCTTGAAGAAATCGATGTCCAGGGCCAGCGCCGCGTACGGCCGTTGCGATTGATCGAGCAGTTCCAGCGCCGAGGCCATTGCCCGCCGGTTGGCCAGACCGGTCATGGGATCGCTTTGCGCCTCTTCGCTGAGCCGGCCGATCTTGTGATGGAGCAATTGCACGCTGGCGATCAGCGCCCGGCGAATCGCCGCCGGTTCCTTGTACCAGGCCTTGATCCGCCGCAGTTGCTCGATGGTCTGCGGCTGTTGCAGTCGGGTGGCGTTGTCCGCCAGTTGTTGCAGCGGCCGGGTGATCCAGCGTGCGCCGATCCACAGGATCAACAGGCCGACGATACTGGCCGGAAGCAGATCGAAGAACATCGACTTCATCAGTTGCCCTAGGGTGGACAGGGCGATGGCGCGAGGTTGCTGGGCGACCACCGCCCAGTCGGCATCGGCCACTGGCGCATAACCGGCCAGCATCGGCACGCCTCGCTGGTTGTCCATCGCCATGCTGCCGCTTTCGCCGCGCAGGGCGGCGTCCACCGTGGTGCTGGTCTTGAGCACTTCGCCGATGCGTGTCTCATCCGGGTGATGGAGCAGGCGGCGGTGCTTGTCGGCGACGAAGGCGAAGGTGCCGTCGTGGTGGAAATGGCTGGAGATCACCGTGCTCAGGGCGCTGTTCTTGCGGATATACACGGCGCCGCCGACCACCCCGAGGAAGCTGCCGTCACTGGCGAAGACGGGGTGCGAGATGAACACCATCAGGTGGCCGTTGCCGGCCGTGTAGGCGTGGCTGACCAGCGGCCGGCGCTGTTCCACGGCGCGCTGTATTTCCTCCGGGTTGAAGCTGCCGGCGGTGTTCAGCAGGTCGTCCGGGTGGGTGTGCAGGACCTTGCCGCCGGCGTTGGCGATCAGCACGTTGTTGAAGTCTTCGTCCTGGGCTTGCAGGCGGCGTGCTTCGGCGTGGAGCAGGCGTGGATTGTCGAAGTCCTCGGCCAGTTGCAGGGCACTGTAGCCGAGCTGGGAATGGGCCGACTTGAGGAAGGCACCGATGCTGGAGGCAACTTTGGCCGCATAGGCGTGGTTGGCTTCCAGGGTGGCGTGGATCAGGGCGTCGCGCTGCACGCCGTAGGCCACTGCCAGGCTGTTGGCCAGGGTGGCCAGGGCCGAGAACAGGGCGAAGGCCAGCATCAGGCTACGCAGGTCGAGGCGCCAGGAGGTGGGGAGTTTCATCGCGTGCGGGTCGTCCTGAGAGGGGCACGCGATTCAGGATAGGCGGGATTGGGGAAATCTCCTCGTCCCCTGTGGGAGCGGGTTTACCCGCGATTGCGATAGTGACTTCACCGGCGTAATCGCGGCGGTCCGGCGTGCCGGTAAACCCGCTCCCACAAGGTCCGCGCCAAATGTTCGATCTAGCCGTGGTTCTTGCCCAGCAACGCGTGATACAGCTCGCTGTCGCCAAGGATCCCGACCACCTTGTTGTCATCCTGCAGCACCAGCTTGTTGCCGGTCTGGTAACGGATCTGCAGTGCCTCGCGCATGCCGATGTTGACGTTGACCAGGGTCGGCTTGCGGCCCAGGTCTTCCACCGCCTGCCCGGGTGCCCAGTTCTGCAGGTCGAGGCCATTGGCGCCTTGGCGTGCGCCCTTGATCACGCCGTCGGCCAGGTCGAGCCAGGAGTCGCCGGACGGGTCGATGCACACCGAGCCATTGACCCGCTTGCAGTTGTCCAGGCTGCGCATCAGGCTGCGGCCGCACAGGACATTGAGCGGATTGGTGTGGGCGACGAAGGTACGCACGTAATCGTCGGCCGGGTTGAGCACGATCTCTTCCGGCTTGCTGTACTGGATGATCTTGCCGTCCTTCATGATGGCGATGCGGCTACCCAGCTTCAGCGCCTCGTCGAGGTCGTGGCTGACGAAGACGATGGTCTTGCTCAGTTTCTTCTGCAGGTCCAGCAATTCGTCCTGCAGGCCCTGGCGGATCAGCGGGTCGAGGGCGGAGAAGGGTTCGTCCATCAGCAGGATATCGGCGTCCATGGCCAGGGCGCGGGCCAGGCCGACGCGCTGCTGCATGCCGCCGGAGAGCTCGTCGGGCTTCTTGTTGCGCCACTGGGTCAGGCCCACCAGCTCCAGCTTCTCGTCCACCAGCTTGCGCCGTTCCTTTTCCGGCCGGCCCTGCATTTCCAGGCCGAAGCTGATGTTCTCGCGCACCGTCAGCCAGGGCATCAGGGCGAACTTCTGGAACACCATGGCGATGCGCTGGGTGCGCATCATCTTCAGCTCGGCGGGGGTGCAATGGGCGATATCGATATGCGCGCCTTCATGCTCGACGAACAGCTTGCCGCGGCTGACGGTGTTGAGGCCGTTGATGCAGCGCAGCAGGCTCGACTTGCCGGAGCCGGACAGGCCCATCAGCACGCAGATCTCGCCTTTGTTGATATCCAGGTTGGCCTTTTCCACGCCGACCACCAGCCCGGTCTTCTTCAGGATCTGCTCCCGCGACAGGCCCTGGTCTAGCAGGCTGAGGGCCTCCCGCGGTCGATTGGAGAAAATGACGTCTACGTCTTCGAAGCGAATGATGCTCATGCCTCACCCCTTACCTGTACATCGGGTTGTTTGCAGATACGGTCGAGCATGATTGCCAGCAACACGATCGCCAGCCCGGCCTCGAAGCCCAGGGCGATATCGGCGGTGTTCAATGCGTTGACCACGGGTTTGCCCAGGCCGTCGGCACCCACCAGCGCGGCGATCACCACCATCGACAACGACAGCATGATGCACTGGGTGACACCGGCCGCGATGCTCGGCATCGCATGGGGCAGTTCGATACGGGACAGCAGTTGCCGGCGCGAGCAGCCAAAGGCCTTGCCGGCGTCGAGCAGTTCCTGGGGCACGTCGCAGATGCCCAGGTAGGTGAGGCGGATCGGCGCGGCGATGGCGAACACCACCGTGGAGATCAGCCCGGGAACCACGCCCAGCCCGAACAGGGTCAGGGTCGGGATCAGGTAGACGAAGGTGGGGACCGTCTGCATCAGGTCGAGCACCGGACGCATGGCGGTGTAGAACATCGGCTTGTGCGCGGCGACGATGCCCAGCGGCACGCCGATGGCCACGCAGACCAGGGTGGCGAACATCACCTGGGCCAGGGTCTCCATGGTTTCCTGCCAGTACCCCAGGTTGAGGATCAGCAGGAACGAGGCGACGCAGAACGCGGTCAGCGCCCACTTGCGCTGGATCAGGTGCGCGCCCACCGCGATCAGCCCGATGAGGACGAACGGATTGAACCAGGTCAGCGCCCCGGTAAAGCCGTGGATCATCCATTCCAGCGCCGCGGCAAAGGCATCGAAGTAATTGGCGCCGTGTTGGGTCAGCCATTCAACGAAGGCCGCGATGTGCTGGCCCAAGGGTATTTTTTGATCGATCAGCATGATAGCGAGCGTCCACCTGCAAGGATTCGGAAACTCCCCGCGCCGGTCGTGGCCGACGCGGGGGCGTGCTTACTGCGTGAGTTTGGCCTTGGCGGCTTCCAGGCCAGGCTTGCCGTCCACGGTGGTGACACCGGCCAGCCAGGTGTCGAGCACCTGTGGGTTCTTCTTCAGCCACGCCTTGGCGGCGGCGTCGGGCTTCATCTTGTCGTCGAGGACGTTGCCCATCAGGCTGCTTTCCATGTCGAGGGTGAAGGACAGGTTCTTCAGCAGTTGGCCAACGTTGCTGCACTCCTGGACGTAGCCCTTGCGGGTGTTGGTCAGGACGGTGGCCTTGCCGAAATCGGGACCGAAGTAGTCATCACCGCCAGTGAGGTACTTCATCTCGAAGCGCTTGTTCATCGGGTGCGGTTCCCAGCCGAGGAACACCACCGCGGTGCCGCGTTTCACCGCACGGTCGACCTGCGACAGCATGCCGGCCTCGCTCGACTCCACCACCTTGAAGCCGGCGTCCTTCAGGCCGAAGGCGTTCTTGTCGATCATGCTCTGGATGGTGCGGTTGCCGTCGTTGCCCGGCTCGATGCCGTAGATCTTGCCGCCCAGGTCATCCTTGAACTTCGCGATATCGGCGAAATCGTGGAGGCCCTTGTCATACAGCGCCTTGGGCACCGCGAGGGTGTACTTGGCGTTTTCCAGGTTGGCGCGCACGGTTTCCACGGTGCCGGCATCACGGTACTGCTTGATGTCGTTTTCCATGGTCGGCATCCAGTTGCCGAGGAACACGTCCATGTTCTTGCCGTCGGCCAGCGACTTGTAGGTCACCGGCACGGAGATCATGGTGGTGCGGGTCTTGTAGCCGAGGGATTCGAGAACCACGCTGGTCACTGCGGTGGTGACCGTGATGTCGGTCCAGCCGACATCGGAGAAGTTGACCGTGTGGCATTGTTCAGGCTCCGCGGCCTGGGCCAGCACCGGGAGACTCAATAGCGCGGCCAGTAACAACGAGGGTGAACCTTTCATGTATGGACTCCTGAGTGTTTTTTTTCGGATGTCCCAGGGACCGCCGTGCTTTATCTCTGCATTCGGTCGGGCCGGCTGCCGGGCGACAGCGGGACGAGTGCCGTGCAATCGAGTCGATAACGATCATCTACCAGCGAAAAACAAACGCCTACAGGGTGCGTCGTAACCAGTACAGGCAGGGTCGCTTCCAGTGCCGGTGAGGTCGCATATGGATCAAACGGCCCCGATCCGGGCTCCTTCCCGTGAACTGCGCCGCAAAAAACGGCGCTTTCCGACCCTCCACGAAGGGCGGCGTTGCTGGACAAGAGTGAGTCGGTTGCAGACGTCAGGGGTGCCGGCAAAAACCTGATGATGCGCTGAATCGGCGGATCGCCGCCCAGTCAGCGTAGCAGCTGTGGCACCTGTGCCCGGGTTGCGCGCACCTGCCCAATTCAGGAGGTTCGTGGCCATGGCCATCAGTGTGTTCGACCTGTTCAAGATCGGTGTCGGCCCGTCCAGTTCCCATACCGTCGGGCCCATGCGCGCCGCGGCGTTGTTCGTCCAGGGCCTGCGCGAGCGCGGCGAGCTGGAGCGGGTGCGGCGCATCGAGGTGCGCCTGTACGGATCGCTGTCCGCCACCGGTGTCGGCCACGGCAGCGACAACGCGGTGATCATGGGCCTGATGGGCGAATGGCCGGACGCGATCGACCCGTCCAGCATCGGCCAGCGCATCCATGAATTGCGCGAAACAGACACCCTGAAGCTGGATAACCGGTTCCCCGTGGCCTTCGTCTGGGAGCGCGACATGCGCCTGCTGGACGAGAACCTGCCCTACCATCCGAACGCCATGACCCTGGTGGCCGAAGGCGACGCAGGCGAGTTGCACAGCGATACCTATTACTCGGTCGGCGGCGGTTTCGTGGTCGACGCGGCGCAGGCTGCCAGCGGCGTGCTGGACAGCGATACGACGGTCCTGCCGTACGATTTCAACAGCGCCGCTGAGCTGCTCGAACGCTGCAAGCAAAACGACATGCGCGTGTCGCAATTGATGATGGAGAACGAGAAGGTCTGGCGCAGTGAAGCGGAGATTCGCGCCGGCCTGATGAAGCTCTGGGATGCCATGCAGGAGTGCGTGGAAAACGGCCTCAAGTACGAGGGCATCCTGCCCGGCGGCCTCAATGTGAAGCGCCGTGCGGCCAAGCTGCATCGCAGCCTGCAGGAGCTGAACAAGCCCAACGTGATCGGCTCGACCCTGAGCGCCATGGAGTGGGTCAACCTGTATGCCCTGGCGGTGAACGAAGAGAACGCCGCCGGCGGGCGCATGGTCACCGCACCGACCAATGGCGCGGCGGGGATCATCCCGGCGGTGTTGCACTACTACATGCGCTTCAGCGACCAGGTCAGCGAGGCCTGCGTGGTCGACTTCTTCCTCGGCGCCGCGGCGGTGGGCATCCTGTGCAAGAAGAACGCGTCGATCTCGGGTGCCGAAGTGGGCTGCCAGGGTGAGGTCGGTTCGGCGTGCGCCATGGCGGCAGCCGGCCTGGCCGAAGTGCTCGGCGCGACCCCGGCGCAACTGGAAAACGCCGCAGAGATCGGCCTGGAACACAACCTCGGGCTGACCTGCGACCCGGTCGGCGGGCTGGTCCAGGTGCCGTGCATCGAGCGCAACGCCATCGCTGCGGTGAAGGCGATCAACGCCGCGCAGATGGCCCTGCGTGGTGACGGCGAACACTTCATCTCGCTGGACCGGGTGATCCGCACCATGCGCGATACCGGCGCCGACATGCATGACAAGTACAAGGAAACCTCCCGCGGCGGCCTCGCCGTCAGCGCCATCGAGTGCTGATCCCGCTGCGCTCTTTTCGCTCATCCGTGTAGGTCCGCGCCGCTTTTTGGCGCGCGGTCCTACAAGGCTCCTGCCTCACTGGTAACAAATTCCCCAGTACTTGCGGTGACATTCCTACGTGTCGTTTCTGGGCATCCCACCGCACAGTGCTACCGATCTGCTCACGACACATCTGGACATGCTTTGCCACGCGCCTTTGCGGGCAGATTTCATGTCGGTGGAAGCCGCTTCTTAGACGTATCGCGACGTCGCTTTCAGGATTTATTGAATACCCATTCAATTTCAGGCACGGCAATTGCGAGAGGAAGCACCATGCCCTGCAATCGAGTCGACAGGGCCCATAACAAAAAAAGCCCACGCCTGGGGCGCAACCTGCTTTGTGTGAGGAGAGATCGCGATGACGTCGTACAACTCCGGGACCCAATCCCAAGCCCGCACACCTCAATCCATCGGCTTCCTGCTGCTGGACAACTTCACCCTCATCTCCCTCGCGTCGGCGGTCGAGCCGCTGCGCATGGCCAACCAGCTGTCCGGTCGCGAACTGTACCGCTGGCACACCCTGAGCGTGGATGGCGGCCAGGTGTGGGCCAGCGACGGGTTGCAGATCACCCCGGACGCGGCGATGCACAAGGCGCCACCGATGGATACCGTGATCGTCTGCGGCGGCATCGGCATCCAGCGCACCGTCACCCGTGAACACGTGACCTGGCTGCAGAGCCAGGCCCGCCAGTCGCGCCGCCTGGGCGCGGTGTGCACCGGCAGCTGGGCGCTGGCCTGCGCCGGCTTGCTCGACGGTTTCGATTGCAGCGTCCACTGGGAGTGCCTGGCGGCGATGCAGGAAGCCTTCCCGCGGGTGAGCATGAGCACGCGCCTGTTCACCCTCGACCGCAACCGCTTCACCAGCTCCGGCGGCACCGCGCCGCTGGACATGATGCTGCACCTGATCAGCCGCGATCATGGCCGCGAGCTGTCGGCGGCGATCTCGGAGATGTTCGTCTACGAGCGCATCCGCAACGAACAGGATCACCAGCGTGTGCCGCTCAAGCACATGCTCGGCACCAACCAGCCGAAGTTGCAGGAAATCGTCGCGCTGATGGAGGCCAACCTGGAAGAACCGATCGACCTGGACGAGCTGGCGGTGTACGTGTCGGTGTCGCGCCGGCAACTGGAGCGGCTGTTCCAGAAGTACCTGCACTGCTCGCCGTCGCGCTACTACCTGAAGCTGCGCCTGATCCGCGCGCGGCAATTGCTCAAGCAGACGCCGATGTCGATCATCGAAGTGGCGTCGGTGTGTGGCTTCGTTTCCACGCCGCACTTCTCCAAGTGCTACCGCGAGTACTTCGGCATTCCGCCGCGTGACGAGCGTGTGGGTTCGAATACTGCGCAGCAGGTGGCGATGATGCCGATTCCGCAGGCGCTGGTGCTGTCGCCGATGGCCGGGCCGATGGCGGCGTTGAGCCAGGCGCGGAACGAGTCGACGTTTGCCAGTGTGAGGTTGTAAGCCGGAATTTGTGTTGAGTTGAAAGGGCCTCATCGCGGGTAAACCCGCTCCCACACTACGATCCCTGTGGGAGCGGGTTTACCCGCGATGAGGCCCTTTGGATTTCTATTGATGAGTTGCCTTGAACTCGGCCAGCGCAGGCAACAACTGCTTCTCGATGGCCTGGCGCACCGCTGGCAGGATGGTCGCGCTACCGGTGTACATCTGCTCCACCATCCCCTTCAGTGCCTTCGCCTGTGGCGCGTCCAGACCGCGCACGGCGTGCTCGCACGCCTGCTCGGCACTGACTCCGGAGGGCGTCTGGAAACCCAGGGCCCGCAGTTGCCCTACCAGGTCTTCCTGATCGATCAAGTCCGCATGCATCATGACTGTTGTCCTTGTGGCATTTAGAAGTCGTGGGTCGATTCTGGAAGCGCCCGGCAGAGGGGGCAAGGACAGTTTGTCGCGATGGCCGCTTTACCTATGAACAGGTCGTTTTCGGCAAAATCGAGTGACGCGGGAGTGTGCACACTGGGAGCCATGTACAGGTCGAGGGCGGTTTGGTCACCACCCTCCTGGCACAGGTAGGTTGCTCGCTCTTTGCCCCGGCTGCGTCACGGCTTGCCGGGGCAGTTTTTTGTGCGCATTTCTTGTGGGAGCGGGTTCACCCGCGATTACGTCAGTGAATTCACCACCGCAATCGCGGGTGAACCCGCACCAACAAGGGCAGCGGTACCACCGGCCAGCCCAATACCCCCCCGC